>JBDUCP010000175.1:0-2904 GCA_040003405.1 Verrucomicrobiota bacterium | reverse complement strand
GAGAATGCGCGCGATGAAAAGGTCTAACTCATGCGATGCAGGCAACCGCTGGCCGCTCCGTGTTTTAGCTTTCGATGACTTCCCCACTTTACTCGCAGCCGCGCGTGATCTCGCCAACGGTCGCTGATCTTGTTCTCGTTGATTGTTCCTTACGCGATGCCGGTCGCGAACGCGAGCGCTTCGCGGATTCCCCGCAGCACACCAGGTGGCACTTCGCCCAGTTTCCGCTCCAGGCGAATTACAGCCAGTGAGGCTACGCCTTGGACGTTCGCCACGCTCGTCTCGCGCAGAAAGGGTAGCTTTGGCAGCTCCACTTCGTATTTGCTTCCTCGGTTCTGTGTCGTCAACGGCACATAGATAGTCAGCGCGCGCGGAGCGTCAGGGTCATGCCGCGATAGGATTACTACCGGGCGCGTCTTTGCCGCGAGGCCGAGATCAGCCAGCCACACTTCACCGGGACGCGGGCTCATCCAGCTGGTCCAGCACTTCCTGCTCGACAGCGCGAGAACGCGCCACGTCGAGCGCGTCGTTGTCAGCAGCATCGATCACTTCCGAGACGAGCGCGCGCACTTCCTGCGAGATTTCCGGCTTCCACTTGCCCAGCTTTGTGTCTAGCTTTTCAGCGATGGCGTCCACGGGCAGTATTTTACTTCCACGGGTCTCATGATGCAACTCCCAACATCTAAAACCAGGCGATGCAGACAACGGCTACCCGCTGCGTGACTACATTCTCCATGACTAAACACTTCCTGCGCAGTTGACGCTCGCTCTCGGTAGCTGTCGTTGATCTTGGTCTCGTTAGACCGCAAAATGCGCTTCTTAGATTGGAATCGTCGCAAGGTTCGAAATCTCACAGCTTGGAAAAGCTAGCTCTTCATCGCTGGTCGTGTTCTCGTGGGTTTCGGTCTTCGGCGCGCTTGTGATGAAATAGTCCACGGCATGATTCTCCGTCCTCCGTAAATCGCGCGTCGACTTAGCCTCTCGGGCGAGGTGTTCGGGGTCGTGTCGCTCACGGGCGTCTCATTGTTGAAGCGCAGCACGAAGATGAGGGACGAGGCGTTTGCTGAATTCAACCGAGTCGCCCGCGGATAGATGCGACCACTCGGGACAATCAAAGCTCGCGAGCTCGGGAAAATCCTCGAAGTAGATGCCAGGAGCTGCGGTGCGCTGCAGGAGCGGTTCCCAAATCTGAGCGCGCGGCGTGAGTCGATCTTCGAGCGCTTTGAGCTGGCTAACAACAGGGAGGCGAACAAAAACAATTTTGCTCCCGCGAGCGCGCAGTTTCGAGACGGCGGCCGTGATATCGCGGAATCGGTTTTCTGTCGCCTCCTTCATTTTCGCCATAAAGACTTCTCGCGGAATGTAAGCGGGCGGCGGCGGCGGGGTAAAGAGCGGCAACCATCCGTACTTGACTCTATCCTGTAGCTTTCCGGGCCTGGCGCAGCTCTCGATCATGCGCGCGCGGCGTTCCCGATCCGTTGTCCCAAAATAGGGTGGACGGCTGGGCGAGATGAGTGCGCCGGGTCGATCGGAAATGGGCAATCGTTTAAGAAGGTCATCAAGGGTTAGTTCCTCTTGTTTCAGAAAGGCGACATGTTCTTCCAATGGGATGGCGAGATACTGACTCGCGCGCTGGGCCAAAGTTTGCATGTGGAAACGCCGCACCACTTTCTCGCCCCGCACCATCGGCGGAGACCCGGGCGGCGCGAAAAACAAACGCGGCACAAGGCTACAAATAATGGTGCCGTGAAAGGCTTCGTCCTTCGCCAAATCGGCCAGGACTGGAAATCCGCAGGTGCCGCCGGCCGCGAGTTGTACCGGGCGTTTGCCCAACCCTTTTTGCAGCTCGTCAAGATCAAGATCGAACCAGCCGCGCGAGTCGCCGATAATAACAACGGATTCCGGCGTCACCGCCCGCCGTCGTTGCGTCCAGAGATCTTCGTTGTCGTTCAAAGTAGGGCCGTAACCGAGGGAACGAACGTAGAACTCCCACGCTGACGCGGCGGCGATTACGATGAGGACGACGAGCACCGCGATCCCGCGCCAGGGCAGCGGCGGAATCGGCCGCTCGTAATCCCGCGGAGTTATTTCCGAGGGCGCGGCGAAGAACAAACGCCGGAGCCGAAGCTTTTTTCTAAAATTGGAAATAGATGAACGCATTGCTGTTTCCTTGGGTAAGAATAATGGCGCAAGCCATGAACGCCCATGTTGCGGTCACGACCCAGCGCGGCAAACGTGCAACGGCCGTTTCGATGTTATGATCTCGTAGCGACCAATGCGCGACGATCATGCCGATGGTAACAAAACCGACCTGGAGCATTTCTCGCGTGGAAAGAATCGCGTCGCCCTGTGCGTGGCCGCCAAACATACCGCGCAACATCCGCGTGGCGATTGTGAAATCGGACGATCGAAAAAATACCCAGGCGATGCAGACAGCGCCGTAAGTCGCCAGCCCTATGACTAGCTTGATTGCGAGATTATCCGCCCAGGCTGCGTCTTCGAACAAAGCGCGACACACCCGTTCGATAACGAGATAACAACCGTGCAGCAAGCCCCACACGACAAACGTCCAGGCCGCGCCGTGCCAGAGACCGCCCAGGAACATAACAATAACAAGGTTGAGCGCCGCGCGGGCGGGCGCGACCTGATTGCCGCCGAGTGGAATGTAAAGGTAATCGCGCAGAAAAGTGGAAAGCGAGATATGCCAGCGGCGCCAGAAATCGGAGAACCCGATCGCCGCGTAGGGAAATTTGAAATTATCCTTCAGGTGAAAGCCGAGGCATAACGCCGCGCCGATCGCGCAGGTCGAGTAACCCGCGAAATCAAAAAATATCTGGCCGGCAAAGGCCATGACGCCGAGCCATGAATCGAACCGACACTGACTCAACGCGATGATCCTCCTCA
>JBDUCP010000053.1:0-9922 GCA_040003405.1 Verrucomicrobiota bacterium | reverse complement strand
CATTGCCAAAACGCCATCGAGGTTCTCAGCTTGCCGGCGATGGATTTGAAACGTTACCTCGCGAGTTCTCAGACGCGGATCGATCGCGCGCTCCAGCGTTTTCTGCCTAACGAATCAACGCGGCCGGCTACTATCCACCAGGCGATGCGCTACAGTTTGTTCGCGGGCGGAAAGCGTCTGCGGCCCATTCTTTGCCTCGCCGCCGCGGACGCTTGTGGAGGGAAAATCAGCGGCGCGCTTCCCCTCGCCTGCGCGGTGGAATGCATTCATACCTATTCGCTCGTGCACGATGATCTGCCCAGCATGGACAATGACGATCTGCGCCGGGGGCGCGCCACCTGCCACAAGGTGTTCGGCGAGGGCATCGCCATCCTGACGGGCGATGCTTTGCTGACGATCGCCTTCGAGATTGCGGCCCGCGCCCGGGCGACAGCGCGATATGATCTGAGTGATATATTCCGCGAAATCGCCCATGCGGCGGGAAGTCAAAAACTGATTGCAGGACAGGTAGCGGATCTCGAAGCGGAAGGCCAGCGCATCGATCGCGCGCATCTTCGCTACATTCACGAAAACAAGACGGCGGCAATTCTAGCGACGACGATTCGACTCGGCGCAATGAGCGCAAATGCTCATCCAAAGCAGCTCACCGCGCTGACAAAATTCGGGCGCGCGCTCGGCCTGGCCTTCCAAATCATCGATGACATTCTGGATGTAACGCAAACGAGCGAAAAGCTGGGGAAAAGCGCGGGTAAGGATGTGGCTGCACGTAAAGCGACATATCCGGCGGTGATCGGTTTGGACAAGTCGCGGACCGAAGCGAAGCGCCTAACGAGACACGCGCACGATGCTTTATTGATCTTCGGCACGAAGGCCGAGGCGCTGCACGCCCTGGCGAATTATCTGCTCAAGCGCGAGTACTAGGCAGCGCGAGATTCGGATCGATCTCGTCGGCAACGTGCGAAACAAAACCATCTCGCAATCGCAGCGACGCGGCGAAAGCAATCATGGCTGCGTTGTCGGTGCACAGCCAGGGCTCGGCACTTTTGCATTGGAATCCGTTCCGCTCACATGCTTCGCGCAATTGCCGCCGCAATTCCTCATTGCAACTGACGCCGCCGCTGAGGGTGACGAGATGGATTCGATGCTTTTTCACTGCGGCGATTGTCTTGCGCACGAGCACATCGACGACGGCTTGTTGAAATGAGGCGCACAAGTCGGCGAGATAATCGCCCTGCAATTTCGGCAACAGATAACGCACCGCCGTCTTCAATCCGCTGAAACTAAAATTCTCGGAGTCGAGCATGCTACGCGGCAAATTGAAGCGTTTCGGATCTCCCCCGCGCGCGCGCTTTTCGATCTCCGGTCCGCCGGGATAGGTGAGGCCAAGCATCTTCGCGACTTTATCGAATGCTTCACCCGCGGCGTCATCGACGGTGCGTCCCAAGATATGGTATTCATTGAGAGCGCGGACTTCGATTAGCAGTGTGTGTCCGCCACTGGCGATCAGGGAAACGTTCGGTTCGATCTCGAAATTGTCCGAGAAAAAAGGCGAGAGGAGATGGCCTTCGAGATGGTTGATCGCGAGATACGGTTTCGCGAAACCAATGGCGAGACCTTTCGCGATGGATGCGCCAATCATGAGCGAACTGGCGAGCCCGGGTCCGGCCGTCGCGGCGAACGCGTCGACTTTATCGAGTGCAATCTCAGCCTTTTTGACTGCGTCGGCTAACAGTCGCGGCGCATGCAACAAATGATTGCGCGACGCCACTTCGGGGACAACGCCGCCATACAATCCGTGTTCGCTCTGCGAGGCGACCTCACTCGCGAGAAGGTCCTTGCCGCGCAGGATCGCGACGGCGGTTTCGTCGCACGAAGTTTCCAGCGCAAGAACGGTGGCTGAATTCATTTAGCCGCCGGCGACAACGCGGACGAACTCGATACGGTCGCCCTCCGCCAGCGGGCGCTGCGACCATTCGCGTTGGTGCAACGCGGTGGCGTTATGTTCGATCATTACCGCGTTTGGCTTGAGGTCATAGTGAATGGCCAATTCTGCCACACTCGTTAGGCCAACGATGTCCGTCGCCTCTCCGTTGATCCACACTTTCATGATGCGAGCAGTGCGGCGTCCCAATCTTTCCACACCGGCTCAAATCCATGGCTCCGAAGAACGTCCGCGATTTCGGCGGGCGAGCGGTCGTCGCTAATTTCAAATTGCCCGGTGGCGCGCGCATCCTCACCGTTCTGAAACTCGGGTGCGACGATGCGCCCGCGCACGGTGCGATGCAGTTCGCGCGCGCCCTGGCCTGTGTAACCGCCGGGTTCGGTGTGGCTGCCGGCGCTCATCATGGTGACGCCTAACGAGCTGAGCGCATCGCGCAGCGCGGCCCGCTCGCGCGTGCTGAGCACGATACCGACTTGCGGAAAACAAATTCGCAATGCGCAAATCAATTGAGCAAGTTCGCGATCCGTCATCGAGAAGGCGGGTTGGAATTCACCCGCGGCCGGGCGCAATCGCGGCAGGCTGACGGTGATCTGCGCCTGCCAGCAGCGTTTCAATAAATATTCGACATGTGCCGCGAGCGCGACGGCTTCTTCCTGCCAGCGGGACAAGCCGAAAAGCGCGCCGATTCCGACACGCCGAAAGCCGGCCGCGTAACCGCGTTCCGCGCAATCGAGCCGCCAATTGAAATCGCGTTTCGGTCCGGCGGTGTGCAACTGCGCATAAATTTCGCGATCGTATGTCTCCTGATAAACAACCAACCCTTCGGCTCCGGCATCCACGATCGGCGCGTAATCGGCCGTCTCCATCGGACCGACCTCAATCGAGATCGACGAAAAATTTGGCGCGAGCGCGCGCACGCACTCGGCCAGGTAATCTCCATTAACGAACTTTGGATGTTCTCCGGCGACGAGCAGCACTTGCCGAAATCCCTGCCGCGTCAGGTGTTGGCCTTCCTCGAGCACCTGATCGACACTGAGGGTGACGCGCAGGATGGGATTGTCGCGGGAAAATCCGCAGTAGCGACAGTTGTTGATGCACTCATTCGAAAGATAGAGAGGCGCGAATAAACGCATGGTGCGTCCAAAATTTTGCTGCGTGAGGGCGCACGATTCCTGCGCGAGCGCTTCCAGTTCCGTAGCGGACTTGGGCGCAATCAAATCCTCGAACCGAGCGAGCAGTCGGGATTTCTGCAAAGGCAAGTCATCCAGGATTTGGGCGAAAGACATCAGCGTAATTTTCGGTCGCACGAGCCGCAGCGCAATGTTAAGGCCAAAAAAAAACGCCGGAAACACCATTGTGTTCCCGGCGTTTAAATTGCAACCGCGCTGTTTAGAACGCGAAGTTAAGGCCCGTGCGAGCCATCCCGAAGTTGTTTTGTGAGCCGGAAACGATGTTCCAACTGAAGTCGTTCAACAGCCCGATATGCGGCGTGAGGCGGACTTCAAAGCCGCCGCCGACCTGGCCGACCAGTTCGCTACGCCGATCCTCAATGTCTCGAATGACAGTCGGGGCGCCAATACCAGGCGCCGGATTGATAAAGATTTCACGGGCACGCCCTCCGCCGAAGATTCCGCCGCCGCCAGCCCAAACGTAAGGCGCAAAGCGTGAGCAGGAAATCGGGAAACGCAAGGTGAAGGTGCCGAGCAGTTCTCCTACAGCGTGGCGCTCCTCGTCGTTGAAACGGATTCCGTCAACAAGGTTGCCCGAGTTCACGGCAAGCACGTTTCCTTGCACACCGAGACCAAAATATCGGTGGAAGAAATATTTGGCGTCAATGCCACCACCCCAGGCGTGATCCACGCCGAGGTAGGTATCATTCCGCCACTCCGTGCCGGTGAAGGCATAGGCGCCCGAGAGGCTGACGTTGAACTCGCTGTCGGCGTACCACTGTGGGCACGTTTCCGGGGCGACTGATTTGGTTGATCTCGAATAGGTTTCCGTGCCGGCAAAGGCAGCGGAGCCGAGCGCGATAAGCGCGCATAAACTAAGTGTGAATTTTTTCATTGTTCTCCTGTTGTTGGTTAAGTAGCTGGGACGTGGGGTTAAGGCTCGTGCATCCATGAAACGTCCGTAACAGCTAAAATGGATGTGCGGACAGTTACACTGATATTGTAAAAAGCAAGTCTTGGGGGCTGATTTCCCTCTTAAGGACGGAGTTCCGCGCCGGTGGTCGCGTCGGTCACAACGAATTTTTCCTGATGATAGGCAGCGTCGCCCCGGAACAGCAGACGCCCCGCGTAACGCCGCTCCAATTCAACCAGAAGCTCCTCGTCTTCTTCCTTCAGCCGTTTGAGGACGTCCGGGTTCAAGATGACGCGGAACTCGTGCACGCTTTCCTGGTATTTGCGCATGACGGTGTTGAGAACGCGGTGCAGTTCCACGCTCGTCGTCATCGACGTTTTAACCATGCCGCGCCCCTGGCAGTAGGGACAATTTTCATAGATCGAATCGCTGAGGCTTTCCTGCGCCCGCTGCCGCGTCATTTCCATCAAGCCCAGCGCCGAAAGCGCCAGCACGTGGGTCTTGGCCTTGTCGCGCTTCAACCGCTCGCGCATCAAATTGTACACCGCTTGTTGATCTCTTCGGCTCTTCATATCGATGAAGTCGCCGATGATCAGACCGCCGATGTTGCGTAACCGCAGTTGCCGCGCGATTTCATCGGCCGCCTCCAGATTCGTCTGGAGGATCGTCTTTTCGACGTCTCGCCCACCCTTGTTGCGCCCGGTATTCACATCCACCGCGACGAGCGCTTCTGTTTCGTCGATGACGATATATCCTCCGCACTTTAGCCAGACCTGGCGGTGAAAGGCATCGTCGATTTGCTTTTGCACACCGTGCGCTTCAAAAATCGGCGAGGGGCCATCGTAAAACTTAATCCGGCTGCGCGCGCGCCGCGAAATCTGCTCTACCATCGCGTTCATCCGGTCGATCGCCGAGCGATCGTCGCAAATCACTTCGTCGATTTCGTCGGTGAGAAAATCACGCACCGTGCGCTCGACCAGATCCGGCTCTTCAAATATGCGGCAGGGCGCTGGATCCTCCTTGATGGCCTTTTCCACTTTCACCCATTGCTCGATGAGAAAACTTAAATCGCGCACGAAATAGCGCGCGCGCTGTCCCTCGCCCACCGTGCGGATGATAACGCCGACGCCTTCCGGAATCTCGAGCTGACGCAAAATTTTCCGGAGACGTTCGCGCTCCTTCGGCTCTTCAATCTTCCGGGAGATACCGCTGCGATCGCTGTAGGGCATAAAGACAAGGTAGCGACCAGCGAAACTGAGATTCGTGCTGACGCGCGGGCCTTTCGTACCGATCGGCCCTTTCGTTACTTGCACGATCACGTCCGATCCCACGGGGTAAATGCTCGGGATATCTTTCGCGGTGATCCGTTTTTGCGGCCGCCGATCTTTGGGCCGATCAATCTCCTCGATGCCGCTATCGAGCGCCGCCGGAATGGCGTCCCAGAAATGGAGGAACGCGTTTTTTTCGAAGCCGATGTCCACGAACATCGCCTTCAAACCCATCTCGATGTTCTTAACCTTGCCCTTGTAAACGCTGCCGACAATGTTGCGCGTGGTGTTGCGTTCCACGTTGTACTCTTCCAACCGCCCGTTCTCCAAAAGCGCCACGCGACGCTCCAGTTTCTCGACGCTGATGATGAGTTTGTTGCCGGTCTTGCGCGAACCAAGGCCTAAAATTCGTTTTACTTTTTCTATCATAAATTGAAGGGGAAAGGGAGACCATACGCCCAGCGGCGGCATTTTCGGTCCCGTTAAATTCTGTTCGGACTCTCATCGATGACCCGGCCGACGCCCAGGGGGTGGGGTTGGCTGCGGCGCAGGGGCGCGACGTGTGCCGAAAAGTCTTTCGAAAAAGTTAAGCGGGCGCGGCGACGGAGTGGGCACCGCGACAGCACGAGCGACCCGACGTTGCTTCCCAGCCACGCGACCATTGGCATCGGCCTCAAGTTCCACATCGGGGTCAGCGCCGCCGCTCGCCATTTGCGCCTCGGTCGCAACTTGGGAATCGGTTTTCTCCTCATCCTCATCGCCCACGCTCGGGCTCGCGTCCTTGAAAGTGACGGAGGGCACGGACTGAAATGGATTCTGCTTGTGCGCCGGCGAAATCCACGCGACCTGAGCGTCGAAATTGCCTTCATCCATCGCCAGGGTGCGTTCGAGAATGCGGGTGGCAATCGGACCAGCGACCTCGCCTCCGTGGCCACTGTGTTCGCCCCCTTGCACCATCACGGCGACGACGTACTTCGGATTATCAAACGGCGCGAAACAACAGAACCACGCGCAGTTGTCTTTCTTGCCGTCGGTCATCGCCTGCGCGGTGCCGGTCTTGCCGGCGACGACCACATTTTTCATACGCGCACGGCCGCCGGTGCCGCCAGCTTCATTCACCACTTTCCACAGACCCTTGCGCACCAAATCAATATCAGCTCGCGAAAAATCACGCAGCAGTTCGGCATGCACGCGCGGCGTCTGCGTCACGGCAATTTTTCCGTTTTCGTCGAGAGCGGGTGTGCCGTCCTGATTCAAAACCTTATCGATCAAACGCGGGTAGTAGGACATGCCGCCATTCGCGACCGTCGCGTAGGCCATCGCCATTTGCAGGGGCGAACAAAGATCGTAACCCTGGCCGATCGAGACATTCGCGGTGTAGGCCTGCGACCAGCGTTCCCGCGGGTAATGAATCTGCATCCACTCCGGTCCGGGCATCACCCCACCCTGTTCCCCCGTGAGCGGAAGATTCGACGGTTTGCCCAAGCCCAACAGGTCGCCAGTCGTAACAATCGAATCAATGCCGGCAGCGTTGCCATATTGATAGAAAAACGAATCACACGACACTTTGATCGCGTCGGCTAACCCCAGCGTGCCGTGCGCGCCGCCTTTCTCTGCGATCCAGCAGTGAAAAAAATGGTCGCCGTAGCTCACGCCGCCGCTGCAATTCCAGTGTGAGTTCCCAATCTTTTTGCGCAAGCCGGCGAGCGCCGTGACGATTTTGAAAGTGGACCCAGGAGGAAAGGCGCTGACCGCGCGATTGATCAACGGATTCGCTTCATCCTTGCGCAACACTTCCCAGTCTTTTGCCTTGATGCTCGGGATGAAAGTGTTTGGGTCGAACGACGGCACCGATACCATCGCGAGGATGTTGCCGTTGTTCGGATCGACCACCACCGCCGCGGCGCGGCCGACCGCCCGTAACGCTTCTTCCGCGATGGCTTGGATGCGCGCGTCAATGGTCAGGTAAACATTTGCTCCCTGCTGCGGCGCATCTTCGCGGAGCACACCATCGATCTGACCCTTCGCGTTCCTTCGCATGTAGCGCACGCCCGGTTTGCCTTTCAGATATGCATCCATCGATTTCTCGATGTTCGATTTTCCCTCCACGTCGCCTTGGAAAAAGGTGAATTTTTTAGCCTCTTCCTTATCCGTGTCGTCCGGCGCACCAACATAGCCGAGCATGTGGGCCGCAAGCGCGCCATAGACATAGGAACGCACCGGCTTGATCGCAATATCCACCCCCGGCAATCCGACATCGTGCTCGGAAAATTTCGCCATCGTCGGGAAATCGATGTCTTTGATGTAGGAAAACGGCACCTCGGTGTTGGTGCGGTAATGCCGCTGTAGTTGACCGGTATTGTAGTCGCGCGCCAGTTCGAGATCGTTCAAGCGCGGCACGATGCCGTCATTCACGATCTTCACGATGTCCGGTTCCTTCAGATCTTTCGGCATGCCGTTGATCGTGCTGCGATATTCCGTCAGCGGCGGTGGTCCCATCCGCTGCCGATAACCCTTCACCATCTCCGGCAGATAAAAATCAACTTCGTAACTGGCGCGATTTTGCACCAGGGTAAGCCCGTTGCGGTCGCGGATCTCACCGCGCACAGAGGGAATGCGCACGGTTGCTTCCGAGCTGCCGCGAATCTTTGACGTCCACTCCGCACCACGCGCCACCTGCACCCACCACAACCGCGTCACCAGCGCTCCCAGGCCTAACAACATGCAGAGTCCCAGAAACTGAATACGCAAGAGCGGATTAACGCGGCGCCGGTTCATTCGTACGCCTCCGTCTCAGGCAGATAAGGATTACGGGTCAGTCGGCCTAACGAGTGTAAAATCCAAAACGCCAGGGGCGCCATTAACATTGCCAGCAAGCCGGGCCCGCCGATTTGCCACCACACCTCCCGGTTGAAGATAAGAGAGCCGCGCCGAAAACTAATCATGAGATATTGAGATAAGAGAATCGCCGACGTGCAGACGCCGCTCATCACGCAATGCACCTCCCACCGCCCCCGCGCAAATAAAGGTCTCAGGCCATGCATAATGGCCGCTAAAACGGCGTAGAGCAGTATCGACCATCCGAGCGAAATCTC
Source organism: Verrucomicrobiota bacterium (assembly GCA_040003405.1). Classification (GTDB taxonomy): domain Bacteria; phylum Verrucomicrobiota; class Verrucomicrobiia; order Chthoniobacterales; family UBA10450; genus JBDUCP01. The sequence goes on along the minus strand of JBDUCP010000053.1, from coordinate 1,535 downwards.
AACTCGCGCCCCGATCACCTGCACCGTGAGCGCATCGAGTAGAAAACCGGCAAAAAAAGCCAGCGTCAGCACCAACGGAAACGGCAGCGCCATCGCGCCGTAAAAAACAATCACCGGTACAATGTAAATGTGCGCATTATACATCCACCCGAGCGGCCGAATAAAAAATTCCGCGATCTGCGCGACGAACGTCAGGATCAGCAGAACAAAAAAGAAAATCATTTGCGTCCAGTCACCACAAACACGTCTTCCAGATGGGACAAATCCACCGCCGGCGCGAGCCGCGCCTGGCCATCCAGTTCCCGCGCGCGAAAACTCTGCACCGTGCCGACCAGCAAACCCGATGGAAAAACTCCGCCCACGCCGGAGGTGAATACCTTCATACCCGATTTGAGATCGGCTTGTTTGGAAAGGAAATTCAAATCGAGCAATGGCGTCACCGATCCGGTAGTGCGTTCACCAGCGACGATGCCCTGCTCCCGCGTCCCTTCGACCGCGGAAGCGACGCGGCAATTTTCGTCCGAGATGAGAAGCACCACGGAAATGTTGTCGCCCACCGTGGTGGTCTTGCCCACCAAACCCTCATCCGTCACGACCGGCATGTCGCTCTCGACGTGATCGTTTTTCCCGCGATTGATCGTCACCGTGCGCCACCAGGTCGAAGCATCCCGGGTAATGATTTCGGCCGGGACCAAACGAAAAACGGAACGCTCCCGATAATCGAGCGCGTGTCGCAAACGATTGACCTCATGCTCGACGTCGCGAAGGGCCTGATTGGTTGCCTTAAAAGAGCGATTTTCCACCCGCAGCGAGGCATTATCGCGCTCTAATTCTTCCAGTGATTTCAGGCCGGTGCGCACGGACGTGATCTGTTTCTCCAATCCCGAGCCGCCAGTCAGCAGCGGCGACAGCAATTGATAGACGCCCGCCTGCAGCCTGCGCGTTTTGTCCGCGCCAAAACTGAGAAAATATCCGAGGAGCGCCACGAAAATCAGCAGCGCAATAGTGCTGGTGCGATTCATGGAATTGCAGATTTCTGCAATCTGCAATGCTTACCGTATATTGCGATCGGTTGAGGCCACCTGACGCAAAAATTTAATTTCATTGAGGCATTTGCCTGTTCCCTCCGCCACTGCGCTCAGCGGATCTTCGGCAACATGGACAGGCAAACCGGTCTCTTCGCTCAAAAGTTTATCGAGGCCGCGCAATAACGCGCCGCCACCCGCCAACACTAATCCGCGATCCACCAGGTCGGCCGACAACTCCGGCGGACAACGCTCGAGCGTGATGCGCACCGAATCCACGATCGTCGAGATAGGTTCGAGCAGCGCTTCACGCACTTCCTGCGAAGTAATCATCAAGGTCTTCGGCAAGCCGGCCACGAGATCGCGTCCTTTTACTTCCACGCTCGTTTCTTTTTCGCTCGGATAGGCCGAGCCGATTTTGATTTTAATTTCTTCCGCCGTCCGCTCGCCGATCATCAAATTGTAGGCGCGCTTCATGTATTGCACGATCGCCTCATCGAGCTCATCGCC
>JBDUCP010000052.1:0-10219 GCA_040003405.1 Verrucomicrobiota bacterium | reverse complement strand
CGTGTGCTGGAGGACAATTGTAGCGATGCCGGTCTTGATGCCGCTGTCGCTCACGAGCCGATGAACTTCATCCGTAATCTCGTGAGTGCCTTTGCCCTTCGTGTGGATTTCCAGCGAATCAGAATGCGTCTTCATTTTTCGATTTTATTGTAAGCTCTTCGATTCATGAATGGCGAGAATCCGCAGCTCGATGCGCTCGAAGGTCACAGCATCTTCATTTTCCGAGAGGCACATCACGTTTTTAAGAACATGGCCATGCTTTGGTCGATGGGAAAGGATTCCTCTGTCCTGCTCAGGCTGGCGCAGAAGGCGTTTTTCGGTCGAATCCCGTTCCCGCTGCTGCACGTCGATACCACTTACGAGTTCCCGGAGATGTTGGAGTTCCGCGACTGGGCCACGCGCGAATACGGACTCAACCTAATCGTGAAAATTAATAGCGAGGCGCGTGCGCGCGGTGTCGGTTATGAGACGCACGATCCGGTGACGGTGACGCACGAATTGAAAACCGTCGCGCTGAAACAAGCTCTGGCGGAGCATAAATGGGATGCGCTCATCACCGGCATCCGGCGCGATGAAGATGCGACGCGCGCGAAGGAACGATACTTTTCACCGCGCGGCGTTGATTCCGAGTGGAACTACAAGGATCAGCCGCCTCAGTTCTGGGGCCATTTCGCAACGCAGCCCGCTCCCGGCGAACACGTGCGGGTGCAGCCGTTGCTCGATTGGACGGAGGTCGACATCTGGCGCTACCTCCAGCGGGAAAACATTCCGATCCCGAAACTCTATTTTGCCCGCGGTGGTAAACGCTTCCGTTCGTTAGGCTGCCATCCGATCACGCAACCGATCGCCAGCGATGCGGCTACGATTAACGACATCATCGACGAGCTGGAAGTATCGCGCACGAGCGAGCGCGCCGGCCGCGCCCAGGACCATCACGAGCCGTACGCGATGCAGAAGCTGCGCGCGAAAGGATTCATGTAATGACGCCGCCGATGAAAATTGTGTTCGTCGGCCATGTCGATCACGGCAAGTCCACGTTGATTGGGCGCATCCTGGCCGACACGGACTCGCTTCCGAAAGGAAAGATCGACGAAATTCGCAAAGCATGCGCGGCGCGCGGTGAACCTTTCGAATACGCCTTTGTGCTCGATGCGTTTTCCGAGGAGCAGGAACAAAATATCACTCTCGATACGACGCAGATTCATTTTCGCAGCGCGCGGCGCGATTATGTGATCATCGACGTTCCGGGCCATCGCGATCTCGTGAAAAACATGATCACGGGTGCGGCCGATGCCGACGCCGGCGTGCTCGTCATCGCTGCGGATGAAGGAGTGCAGGAGCAGACCCGCCGGCACGGGCAACTCCTTAATCTGCTCGACCTTCGGCAGATCGTTGTGGCCGTGAACAAGATGGATCTAGCGGATTATTGCGAGGATCGTTTCCGCCAAATTGAAAAAGACTACACAGCGTTTCTGCAAGATCGCGGCATCACACAAAGCGTTTTCATTCCTGTTTCCGCGCGCGCGGGAGAAAACGTCGTGCGCGATTCCCGCGCGGCGATGCCTTGGTTTAGAGGGAACAATCTTATTGGCGCGCTGGATGAATTCACATCATCGAAATCCGCCGCCGATCTTCCGCTGCGCTTTCCGATCCAGGGCATTTATCGGCTGGATAATCGCCGCGTCTTCGCTGGGCGAATTGAGTCGGGAGCTTTGAAAGTCGGTGATGAACTTATTTTTGCCCCGCATAACAAGACCACGCGCGTAGCCACGATCGAGCGATGGGGCGAACCTCCGACGGAAGAGGCGCGCGCCGGTGAGTCGGTGGGCATCTCGTTGAGCGAGCAAATTTTTATCGAGCGCGGCCATGTCGCCTCACACGAAGTCGACGCCCCGATTGTTTCGAATCGCGTACCGGCCAAGGTGTTTTGGCTCGGTCGTGAGCCGTTACGCGTCGGCGCGCTTTATCGGTTAAAGCTCTCCACGCAAGATGTCGAGTGCCAGGTCATCGCACTCCGCCATGTCGTGAGCGCCAACCCGCTCGAAGTGGTTGTCGGCCGTGACGAACTGCATGCCAACGAAGTCGCAGAAGTGACGTTCCACACGCGCGCGCCACTGGTCTTCGACAATCACGATCGTGTGCCGGGATTAGGCCGGCTGGTACTGGTCGATGGGCGCGATCTGGTCGGCGGCGGCGTTATTAGCGGCGCGGTTTACTCCAGCCGACTGCAGATCAAAAGCGAAAATATCTTCTGGGATGAAGGCACGATTACGGTCGGCGTGCGCTCGACTCGCTACGGGCACCGCAGCGCAGTGATATGGCTGACCGGACTTTCTGGCTCGGGTAAATCAACCATCGCGCGGGCGCTGGAGAAGGAACTTTTTCAGCGTTCAATCAACACCTACGTGCTCGACGGCGACAACCTCCGCCACGGTTTGAACTCGAACCTTGGCTTCGCCGCCGCAGATCGCGCCGAAAATATTCGCCGCGTGAGCGAAGTCGCGATGCTGATGGCCGACGCCGGCGCCGTCGTCATTACCTCTTTGATTTCGCCGTATCGCGCTGACCGCATTCGGGCGCGCGAAATTGCCGCGCAGGCCGAAACGGAGTTTATCGAAATCTTTGTCGATGCGCCGCTCGCCGTCTGCGAAGAGCGCGATCCGAAGGGTCTTTACCGAAAAGCGCGGGCCGGTGAACTCAAGGGCTTCACGGGAATCGACGCTCCCTATGAGGCGCCGGAGAATGCGGAGATCATTCTGCGGACGAGCGAAGAAACGCCGCCAGTCTCGATCGCGCGCATTCTGGAGAGCCTGCTGCCGCGACTGCAACTGTGACCGGAGGGACATGCTTCCGCCTGTCCTCATTCCTGACTGGAACGTGCAGAAGCACGTCCCTCCGAATACAACGCGTTGACCAGACGAAGTGACTTCTCGTTAGGCAAAAGTGATTGCTCCATTTGATTCATGACGTAAGCGAAGGCGATGCCATGCTCCGGATCAGCGAAGGCATGGCTCCCGCCGGCGCCGGGATGTCCAAAGGCAAGGGGGGACGGCCCAAAAATTCTTCGCTGAGTTTCCGGCGGATCTTTCATGAACCCGGCCGAAAACGCTGTGGGAATCTGAAACACCCTATCCATCCCGGACGTCAACGCGGTCGTCATCTGTGCGATCGTTTCGCGGGTGAAAAAACGACGGCCGTCAAGTTCCCCGCCATTCGCGAGCAGCGCATAAAACTTCGCCAGCGATGAAGCGTTGCCGATGCCGCCGAATGAAACCAGCGGCGTCGCGCGGATAGCGCTCGCATTCATCCCGCTGACCGCATGCAGCCCGCGCGGCGAAGTGAATGTCTTGCGCGTGAGCGTTCCCGGCGTCGTTAGGTCGCGGTAAAACTGCTCCGGTGTCGCGGTGCCACCGCCCTTGGCCGCGTAAATCGTCGCCACCCGATGATGCTCCGCTTCCGGCAAACCAATCCAAAGATCGAGCCCGAGCGGATCGCCGAATATCTTCCGCCAATATTCGCCCAACCGGATGCCCGCGATCCGCCTAACGAGTTCATCGAGCAGAAAACCAAACGTGCGCGCGTGATACCCGTGGGCCGTCCCCGGCCGCCAGAAGGGCGTCTGTTTTTCCAGCGCGTCGATCACCGCCGAATAATCGAGTACATCCACCGCCGCTTCGAACGCCGGCAAGCCCGCCTGATGCGACATCAATTGCGCCAGCGTAATTTCGCTTTTACCAGCCTGTGCAAACTCCGGCCAAAACTCCGCGACCCGACGCGCGAGTGCGATTTTTTGCTGCTGCAGGAGATGTAACAAACACGCGCTCGCGAGACCTTTGGTCGCCGACCAAACCAGCACGAGCGTGTTATCTGTCCAAGGCGTTTCGCGTTTCGCATCCCGAAATCCGTCCGCCATTTCGAGCAGCGACTCGCCACGCTGCCAAATCGAAATCGCCGCGCCGAGTTCCCCGAAGCGGCTAAAATTTTCCGCAAAAAGTGGCGTGAGCCGGTCGCGCAGTTCGTTTGCCTCAAGTCGCTTTAGCAAGCGCCATTGTAGAAGCGCGTCATCTCCCGCGCAAAGGCGACGCAAAAAGAGAGTGGGGAATGTGATTGATGATTGGGAGGCGACGCGGTAGCTCTTTCACTTCATTGAAGATTGATCTGCATACCCACATCCTCCCGCGCGAATGGCCGGACCTGGATGCGAAATACGGCTACCCCGGATTCGTTAGGCTGGAGCATTACCAGCCATGCTGCGCACGGATGATGATGGGCGAGCGGGTTTTTCGCGAGATCACCGATAACGTGTGGGAGCCGAGGCGGCGCCTCGAAGAAATGGATGCAACTGAGGTTTCGATGCAGGTGCTTTCGACGGTGCCGGTGATGTTTAGTTATTGGGCGAAGCCGGCGGATGCCCTCGATCTTTCGCGCCGACTGAATGATCACATCGCGGAGACGGTGCGGGCGTTTCGGGGGCGCTTCGCGGGATTAGGAACGATTCCTTTGCAGGATCCGGAGCTGGCCGCGGGTGAGTTGGAGCGATGTGTGAGTGAGCTGGGCCTGTGCGGCGCGCAAATCGGCACGCATGTTGATGCGAACCGGTATTGCCCACCTAACGGGTCTCGCAATCTGGACGACGCCTCGCTCGAGGTGGTCTGGAGCGCGGCGGAACAACTTGACGCGGCGATCTTCGTTCATCCCTGGGACATGCTGGGCAAGGAGCGCATGCAGAAATATTGGCTGCCGTGGCTGGTGGGCATGCCGGCGGAGACTTCGCTTGCGATCTGCTCGATGATTTTCGGCGGCGTCTTTGAGCGGTTTTCGAAACTTCGCGTCGCTTTCGCGCATGGTGGCGGGGCATTCCCATTCACGATTGGGCGCCTCGAGCATGCGTTTCACGTGCGGCCGGATTTAGTGGCGACTGATAGTAAGAGGAATCCACGAAGCTATCTCGCTAACGGCGAAACCCAGGCGCGCTTCTACGTCGATTCGCTGGTGCACGATCCGGATGCGCTGCGGTTGCTGCTGAAGCTGTTCGGCGCGGGGCGCATCGCACTCGGTACGGATTATCCCTTCCCGCTGGGCGAGACGCGACCGGGCGATCTGATCGAGTCGATGGCAGACTTATCTGCGAACGACAAAGCTCGATTGCTGTCAGGAACCGCGCGCGAATTCCTGAAGCTTTGACTCCGCGTGTCACCGCATTTGTCGCAGGTACTCTCGATCCCAGGCGGCTGGAATACTTTCACGCACCGAGTACGGTCCCGGTTGATAAACGCGCGAGGCGATGCCTTGCTGGCTGAGCTCGCAAACATGCCAGTCCTGCCTGTTCGTTATGTCCCAAAATTCAATCGCATCGTTAGGTCGAAAGTCCGCACGGTCGAATGCTTTCGTATGAAAAAACCAATCGCAGAAAATAAGCGTTCGTTCCGGCGATTGGGGCCAGACTTGATGTACCATGACGTAGTCGGGATGCATACTTAGGAGCATGTTTGGAAAGATGGAGTAGTAGAAGACACGGGCGTGATCGTCGCCTTTGATGTCGCCAATCGGTAATGCGCACGCCTTGCCGCTCATGGTAAGGCTGCGGCCATTAGTGATCGGCATGAAGCCACCGAGGAACGGTCCTTCGCATAGATCGTTCTCGGCCGAATCGTACGGTGTCAGTTTCGATAATGCCGGATGCACGCCGGGACAGTGATAACACTCGGAGTAGTTCTCAAAGATTAACTTCCAGTTGGCGCGAACGTCATACTCGATCCGCCCGGCTGATCGCAGTTGCGATAGATTCCAGTGCGAAAATTTGCCGACTAGGGGCGCGAATACTTTCTCCGGTGGTGGCGGCCTCTTGGCCAGGTTAATCAAGACGAAACCTTCCCAGAGCGCCACGTTCACTGGGTGCAGAGAGAACGCAGCCTTCTCGAACCCGTGCACTTCGCCCATGTGCGGTACGCCGAGTAACCGGCCATCGAGTCCATACGTCCAGGCGTGGTAGGGGCATTGCAGTGTAGTTGCATGACCTGTCTTATCCTCGCATAGCCGCGTCCCACGATGACGGCACACGTTATAGAACGCGCGTAGCTCACGTTGTTGGTCGCGCGCGATGATTAAACTCTCGTTAGCTACTGTCGCGACGAAGTAGTCACCAGCGGCGGTTACCTCACTTTGATGCCCTACTAATACCCACTGCGAAGAAAAAATCTTCTCTTGTTCGTGCGCGAAAATCTCGGGTGAGATAAAGAGACGCTGCGGCAGCGTCTTCGCGTTTGAGAGATGAAGCTCGGCAGTGGTGGCCAAGTGAGTGCTTAATGTTTTACGTCGATCACCAGGCGAGTAGGATTTTGTAACTCGACTACACGATAAGACTTCTTGGCGTTAAGGCCGAAAACCAGTTGCACATCGCTTTCGAAATCGCAGGGCAGGACGAAATGCTTCAGGTTAGGACAATACAGGTGGCGGTTGCGGTCGGTGATCGTGGGTTGGCCCGCGTCGGTGTGTGCCTGCGCGGGTTTCAGGGAGACTTGCAGCCGCGCATTGCCAGCTACCGGGACCGCATTCCCAGAACCGCACTCCTCGATGGGAGCAGGCACGTATTTGACGGTGTAGGTAGGATGATGAAATCCGTCGCAGGTAACGACGATTCGATCGAAGCCGGCGCAACAGATCGTCTCAACCTTTTGCACTTCCACGACATGGTTCGCCGCATGCCCTCGATGAGTTACACTGGTTGTGCCAGTGAATATTGCGGGAATGGCATTGCCGTTGTCATCTTTGATCTGGCACAAGGCCGACGAGGGCGATTGGCTTCCCGGCGTGGTACAATTGGTCAGTAATAGCAGAATGGTAGCGCCGAGCGCGAAGGAAAAGAAGCAGGACAATGTGCGATTGGATTTCATGGGATAGGTTATGTTGAAGGTGTTATTCTTCTGGTTGGGAATCTAAGGCCACTGCTTGGCTGGTTTCGTCCAGCTTCCACTAACTACTACCTGGGTGGTTCCGACCACTGAGTTATCATGGATTAGCTTGGACACATGCTCCGACTCAATGCGCACACAGCCATGCGAAGCCGGAAAGCGTGGCACGATCGGAAAGTAGTGCAGCGCGATTCCGCGGCGTTGCACGAACCACGTTACGTTGATCGCGCGTGAATCGCTATTAAGTCGCTTCGCAAATCCTTGCACCGAGAATGTGCCCTTCGGCGTGCATTTGGAACCGTTAGTGCGGCTCGTCGCCACGTTGTCGCAATTCAATCCGCGCAAACCTGCGCCGGGCGAAGTGCGAAATGGCCCCGTCTCCTGCGCACCAGCCTGCGGTCCAGTCCAGGTGAGAGTGAGCCAATGATCCGGATCATCCAGGCTGACCGAGATTTGTTGAATGTGAGTGTTGGGAAAATCACTATTCCGTAACTGGAAAGGTGCTGCCGCTCTCGCGGCTCCTTTTGCCTTACTCTTTTCTGCATCCCACGCTTCCAGCTCCTTAGCACGCTTCAGCCGCTCTTTCATGCCGGTTAAAAAACGTGCTGGCTTCGCTGTTACACTTTTGGGTTTCGCAATTGCGCTTCCTGAGCGCTTTGTCGTTGCTGTTCTCGTCCTGGAGGTCGTCTTTGCTTTTTTCACAGGTTTCCGTTTTGCCATATCGAAGTTTTATCCCTCCGGCTCGGGATGATCAATCCAAATTTCTCCTGTCGAGAAGGGAGATCATTAGCTCGACAAGCTAACGAGAAAAGCAGCTACCTGCGCCGCGAGAAGCCGCGGACTGCTACCTAACTAATGTCGCTTGCCCGCTAGCGTGCAAGCACCACGTCTTTTTTCGCAAACGTGTGACTGCCGCCGCAGTGCGGGCAGGTCGTCTTCGGCAGCTTCAACTTGGTCGCTTCCCATAAAGACTCCTTCACCGTCTTTCCCGTGGCCACCAGCTTGCCGGTGGAGGGACATCGGACCAGGATCCGTTTGATAACAACAGGGACCGATACTTTAGGCGCTTTAGTTAGCATACAATTACTTTCAAATCAGAGACGATAAACGATACGTGCCTTATCCATGTCGTAAGGAGACATCTGCATTTTGACGCGGTCGCCGATGGTCAGGCGAATAAAACGTTTCCGCATCTTTCCCGAAATGTGCGCGAGCACGGGGCGCGCATTAGCCAATTCTACCCGGAACATCGTTCCTGGTAAGACGGAAGTGATCCGCCCTTCGATTTCAATTACCTTTTCTGAATCCATGCGTTTTCCGAAGTTTGCCAGCCGGCGCCCAAATGAATGAGCGCCGGCCGTGCAAAATTTAATCTTTACCGATTTCCGGCGTAGTTGCGTCTGTCGCCGCCGCCACCGCCACCGCCGCCACCGTAGGAGCGGGGACGCTCTTCGCGGGCGCGGGCTTCATTCACGGTCAGGGCGCGACCGGCAAATTCCTTGCCGTTCAGTTCGGCCATCGCGGCCTCCGCCATCGCTTTGTCGTTCATCGTGACAAAGGCAAATCCGCGGGACTTGCCGGTCATGCGGTCCATCATCAGCGCGACTTCGCTAACAGGGCCATGTTTTTCAAATAGATCCTGCAGATCATTTTCAGTGGTCTCAAAAGAGAGATTACCAACGTATAATTTCATAGTGATTATGATTGGAGATAAACTGACAGCTACAGAGCCGTTCCCGTGAATCGGGTTTCAAACCACCACTGAGGCAATCCCAGCTGACGATCTACCAAGCTACGAACAAACAGAACTATCCAATGGCCGCCAGTATCGCCTGGGTTTGATTTATTACAACTCCTATTACCGGGGTCGCTTGTAGATGACCGCCGGAGGTCGTAATTGGTTTTACCGCGGATGACGCGGAGATCACTAATGGGGCGGGAATCCAGAGATTTTTCATCCGTGCCATCCGTGTGATCCGCGGTTGAAAATTCCATCGTTGTTGGTGCGTTGGGGGGAATAACACGGCCGCGCAAATCCCAGCGCGCCTCTTGCGTGATCTGCTAGATTGACCGGACGAATGTTCGAAATAAAAGCTAAAGACAAAATGGTCGAGCGCGCCCTCCTCATTGGCGCCTATACCGAGAACGCCAAAAAAGCCGAAGCGCAAAGCCTGCTCGAAGAGCTCGAAGAATTGGTCGATACCCTGGGCCTTCCGATCGTCGAGCGGCAGCTCGTTTATCATCGTGAAAACCACCCGCGCTATCTCATTGGCTCCGGCAAAGCCCAGGAGATCGTCGATCTCGCGAAGAAACTCGAGTGCGACGTCCTCGTCTTCGACAATGAGCTCAGCCCGTCGCAGCAACGCAATTGGGAAGAGCTCGCCGGCATGACCGTGGCCGACCGACAGGAAATCATTCTCGATATCTTTGGCGCCCGCGCCCAAAGCCGCGAAGCGCGCATCCAGGTGGATCTCGCCCGCATGTCCTATTCGCTCCCGCGCCTCACCCGCGCCTGGAGTCACCTCGGGCAACAGGGCGGCGGCATCGGCGCGAAAGGCGAAGGCGAAAGCCAGCTCGAGCAGGACAAACGCAAAATCCGATTGCAGATCGACCGGCTCAAGCGCGAGCTGATCGACGTTCGCAGCTCACGCGCCACCCAGCGGAAAGACCGGAAGCGCGCGCCCGTGCCGAACGCCGCCATTGTCGGCTACACCAATGTCGGCAAATCCTCGCTCCTGCGCCGGCTCACCGGCGCCGACGTTCTCATCGAGAACAAACTCTTCGCCACCCTCGATACCACCACGCGCAAGATCGCCTTGCCGAACAAGCAGCCGCTTCTGCTCACCGACACGGTCGGCTTCGTGCGCAAGCTGCCGCATCAATTGGTCGAGGCGTTCAACGCCACGCTCGAGGAAGCAGCCCTCTCCGACTTTCTCATCCACGTCCTCGACGCCTCGCAACCCGAGGTTATGGAATTCTACAACACCACCATGCGCGTCCTGACCGATCTCGGCGCCGATACGAAACAGATGCTCGTCGTCTTTAACAAGGTCGACAAAGTGAGCGATCCTTCCGCCCTCTTCGCCTTGCGTCGGCATTTCCCCGAGGCCGTTTCCATCTCCGCCAAGACCGGCGAAGGAATGCCCGAGCTGATCGAGCGCATCTCCGAATTTGTCGCCCGCGGCACCATGACCATCTCGCTTCGCCTGCCCGACGCGCGCGGCGATCTGCTTGCGCGCCTGCATCGCGAAGGCGCCGTGCGCGACCTGCAATACGAGGAAGGCTTCACCTGCGTCACCGCCACCATC
>JBDUCP010000051.1:0-10314 GCA_040003405.1 Verrucomicrobiota bacterium | reverse complement strand
TGACGAATTCGAGAGCGGAAATGTGCGTGGCTTCGAGGTCGATGGGCGCGGCGCGGCCGTGATCGAGCGCGTTTTTCCAGCGCGTGACGCAAACACACCAGCGATCGCCCGGCTCCAGACCGGGGAAGCCCCATTCGGGATGCGGCGTGACGAGGTCGTTGCCGTCGAGCACGGAGTAATCGAGGAATTCGCGTGTGACTTGCACGCAGACGGTGTGCTGCCCGACATCGTCCGGCCCGGTGCGGCAATAACCGTCGCGATAAAAACCGGTCACGGGATCGCGGCAGCAGCATTTCAATTCAGTGCCGAGGACATTAGTGGGCATGGCGCAAATAATAGAGGCAATTAACGAATTAGCGATTTAGAGAATGAACCTAATCGCCCCATGAAGACCGTTTACTGGCTCATGCCCGCGGAACCGGCGCGCAGTTTTTTCGCGGCGCAGATCGACGCGCTGGCGCGTGAATATGATGCGCCTGTTTTTGCGCCGCATGTGACACTTTGCGCGACACCGGCGGGGTTGGAAAATCCGGCGGCGGTATTGCGCCGCGCGCTTGTTGGCGCGGAACCTGTCCGGTTGCGCGTCCGGGGGATCGATTGCTCCGATGCTTTTACGAAAACGGTGTTCGTTCAGTTCCAGGAAAGCCCGCGTCTGGCGGAGTGGACGCGCACGTTGCGGGACGCATCGGGCTGTCCCGACGAGGACGCGATCAATCCGCACCTGAGCCTGCTCTACCGGCAGATGCCGCTGGCGCGGAAACAAAAAATAGCCGACACCATCATTCTGCCATTCGCGGAGGTGGTGTTCGATTCTGTGCAAGCCGTGCGTTGCGGGGCCGAAGTGCAAACCCGCGCGGATGTGGAATCGTGGCGCGCCGTGGCCACACAATCACTTCCCGCATGAAGCTGAGATTTCGACCGTTTGATCTTCAGTTCGCGCATACGTGGGCGGTCTCGAGCACGATCGCGCGCGGCGGGAAGAATACGTTCGGCGCGGTCTTCACGGAACTGGAGGACGACGACGGTCTGATCGGCTACGGGGAGACGGCGCCGTCGGTGCGTTACGACGAAACGCCGGACACGGTGCTGCGTTTTCTTGCGCTGGTCGATGCGCGCCGTCTCCGCTTCGACGATATCGCGGCGAGCATGGCGTATCTCGACGAGGTGGCGCCGGATAATTTCGCGGCCAAGGCTGCGCTCAACGTGGCGTTGCTCGACGGCGCGGCGAAAAAGGCGGGCCAGCCGGTTTACGATTTCCTGAAGCTCGGCTTCACGGAAGGGCGGCATCTGACTTCGTTCAGCATCGGGATCGATCGGCGTGAGATGATCGAAAAGAAAGTGCGCGCGGCGGAGGAATATCCGGTGTTGAAAATAAAAACCGGCGGGCCGGACAGCGTCCTCTCGTTGCGGGTAGTGCGCGAGATTTTCCCGCATAAGCGCGTGCGCGCGGATGCGAACGAAGCGTGGCTGACGAAAGAGCAGGCGCTAAAGGAAATCGAAGCGCTGGCCGAGTTTGGCAACATCGAGTTCATCGAGCAGCCGATGCCGGCGGAGGTGCCGGCAGATGCGTGGAAATGGTTGCGCGCGCGTTCGCCCATTCCGCTTTTCGCCGATGAATCGTATCGCGGCGCGGACGATCTCGCGCGCTGCGTCGATTGTTTTGACGGCGTGAATGTGAAACTGGTCAAGACGGGCGGAATCACGGGCGCGCTCGCGGCTCTGACCGCGGCGCGACGAGCGGGATTAAAAACGATGCTCGGCTGCATGGCGGAATCGAGTCTTTCGATTAGCGCAGCCGCGCATCTGGCGGAACTGACGGATTATCTGGACCTCGACGGAAACTTGTTGATCACGAACGATCCTTATCGCGGCGTGACTACGCGCGATGGAATCCTCTCATTCGCGAGCGTGGAAGAACCGTTCGGACTGAGGGTTCGCCCGGCTTAACTAATCGCGATGACGCCAAAAATCTTCGGAGAACACGACGACGCCACGATCAAGCAGATCGAAACCCGCGTCGCCGCGGGAGGCGAGCGCTTCTGGGTTGTGCGTAAAGGCGCGACCCCGGCGTTTCCCGGACAAAAGGGTTTTGTCGGCGGAAGCATGGGCGATGATGCTGTTATTATTGAAGGCGTTGATTCTCCGGTGTCGCGCGACGCGCTTTTTCCGCTCGACGTGGCGATGGCCGGACGCGATATGGTCCATCCGTCCAAAGATAGATGAACGACATCGTCGGCATCGACCTTGGAACGACCAACTCGCTCATCGGCGTGATGGATGCGGGATTTCCGATCCTGATCGCGGATGAAAATGGCGAACGACTGACGCCGTCGGTTGTTCACTTTGCTGATGGTGGTGCGCCGCTGGTGGGACGGCCGGCAGCGCGAATGCGTGCGCTAAAACCAGCGCAAACTATTCATTCGATTAAGCGCTTTATCGGCCTGCGCGGCGATGAAGCGGGCGATGCAGATGTCGCGTATGCCATCGAGCGGAGGAGCGGAAAAGCGATTTCCGCAATGGCGAACGGCCGACGTTTTTCGCCTGAGGAAATCTCCGCGCTCATTTTGAAGAAGCTGAAAGCAGATGCGGAACGTGCCCTCGACCGCGCAGTTTCGCGTGCGGTCATCACCGTCCCCGCCTATTTTAATGACGCCCAACGCGGCGCCACGAAACGCGCGGGCGAGCTGGCGGGCTTTCGCGTCGAACGCATCGTCAATGAGCCGACCGCCGCGGCGCTCGCCTATGGGCTCGATAAGCTGCGCGGCCAATCAAAAATCGCCGTTTACGATCTCGGCGGCGGGACCTTCGATATTTCGATTTTGGAATTGAATAACGGCGTGTTTGAAGTGCTGGCGACGAATGGCAACACGCGACTCGGCGGAGACGACATTGACGCGGCACTGATTAGGTACTTGGGGAGCGCTTCGACTTCTCTTCCTGCGCGCTTACGCGACGCCGCAGTCGAGGCGAAACATCGACTTTCGAGCGAAGAAAAAGTGTCGATCGACATTCCATTCTTCGACGGAGCACAGCATTTTCATCTCGAACTCTCCCGTGCAGAGCTGGAGCAAATCGCGCGGCCGGTCGTCGAGAAAACGCGCGCCCATTGTTTGCGCGCAATGGCCGATGCGAAAGTTTCGCCGCACGATTTGGATGAAATCATCCTGGTTGGCGGCGTAACGCGGATGCCACTCGTTAGGCAATTCGCGGCGAAGCTTTTTGGGCGTCAGCCGAACGTCTCACAAAACCCGGACGAAGCGGTGGCGATCGGCGCCACTATTCAAGCCGGCATTTTATCCGGCGCAGTGCGCGATGTCGTGCTGCTCGATGTCACGCCGCTTTCGTTAGGCATCGAGACCTTTGGCGGATTGATGAATGTGATCATTCCGCGCAATTCCACGATCCCGCTCAAAGCCGGCGAAATGTTTACCACGGCGGTTAATAATCAGACTTCGATGTCGGTTAAAATTTTGCAGGGCGAGCGCGAGATGGCGCGAGATAACTGGTCGTTAGGTCAATTTGAGATTGCATTCGAGAGCGCGCCGAAAGGGGTCGCGCGCGTGGGCGTGCAATTCACGATCGACGCCAACGGAATTCTCCATGTGCTGGCGCGCGACACCAAAACCGGCGCGGAGAGAATCGTGGAGATCAATAGTGCCGTAGATGTTTCCGATGAAGCAGTCGAGGCGATGATTTCTGATTCACTCGAGCACGCCTTTGACGACATGAGTGAGCGCGTCTGGACGGAAGCGAAGTTGAAGGCGGAGGAAATGCTGAATGCCATTGACGCCGCGTTCGAGCGCGTCGGTGATGCAGTTACTGCGACGGAAAAGGAAGTGATTGCGAGCGCCGCCGGGGACGTGCGGAAAGCGCTAGCGACGAGCGACACGAAACGGTTGCAGGCGGCCAACGCCGCGCTCGATGAGGCGACGCAAGGGCTCGCCGCTGCGGTCGTAGAAAAAGCGCTACAAAGGGGAGGCTGATGGAGTCGGCGTAGGCGCCGCAGCGTTTGCTTTCGCGACTGCATCATCCAGCAGTCTTTTTTCTTCGGGAAAGATCGAGCCGGCCTGCGCGGCCGCGATGTATTCCTGCGCCGCGTCCGGTTGATTCCCATCGAGCAAGAGGAGAGCTGCATACACAGCCGCGTGGGGATCGTGTACCCCTTCGGCCGGCAGTTTTTGCATGATTTCGATCCCCTCCCCGCTCCGCCCGAGGCTGTAGAGCGAAAAGGCATAGGTCATGGCCGCATTGATGTCGGCCGGCGCACTTTCGTACGCTTCCTTGGCCACGCGCTGAGCCTCAGCGGCATTCTGATCGAGGAGGAGCCCGAGCCTCGCGTAGTTCGCCGCAGCACCGGATTCGTTAGGCGAGTTTTCATGCAGGCGCTGCGCGGTGCGATAGAGATTGGGCAGGTCGTCGTTGGCGCGATAGATACGCAGCAAGGCCTCGAGCGCTTCGCGACGAGACGGCGCATTCTTTGAGACGCGCAGCCAAAGTTTCTCCGCCTCACTCGTTAGGCCCCACTGGCTGGCGAGGCGGGCCAGATTGAGTTCGTAATCCCCCTTGCCGTTCGCGGCTTGCTCGGCGGCGCTCCAGAGCGCAGCGAATTCGGCATCGGCTGACTGCCGCGATTGTCGGGCCGCGTACGCCTGGTAGGCGAAGCGGAGGTATTCCGCATAGTCCCACGAACCGTTGCGCGTCCAGCGTTTCAACCGCGACCAGTTCTTTGCTTTGGTCAAGGCCTCAGCGATGGCGATGCAGGGCGGCGGGTTCGTCGTCAGATCGGACGGCAACTTCTCCATCCATTTGAGCACTTCGCCGCTAAGATCGTTTTTGTTCAGCCATTCCAACAGCAGGGCGAGATCGGCCGAATTGCGCGCGGCCACGGGCTTTACTTTTTCAAGGACCGCCGAGAATTTTTGTTTGTCCAGCTTCCGGTAAAAATCGAGGCAAAGAAGATAGTCCGAGAAAGTCACTTGCTGACTCATCTGAAGCTCCTGGGCAAGGATATCGGCTTGCGCGAGATCGTCGCGTTGCACCGCGTCGTTGAGCAGAGCGCGCAGAGAGCCGGCCCGGAAGCCAGCGCTTTTGCTCAAACGCTCCAAAACTTCACGCGCCGGCTCGCTTTTCTCAGAATCAGAGGAACGGATGCGGAGGACGGCGAGGTTAAATTGATAAAGGTCGTTGCCCGGTTCCTGGCGCACGGCTGCAGCAAAATGTTGCTCGACATCCGCATCGTTCCCCTGCGCCCGCGCCAGCCAACCCGCAACCACGTGGTAGGCCGCGCGATCATGTTCCGCCGGCGAGATGTTTTCGAGCGCTTTGCGAGCGGTATCGAGTTCGCCGAAACGAAGCGCGGCCGAGGCGAGGTTCAATTGGCTGTCGAGATTCTGCGGCTGCAATTGCGCGATCCTGGTCCGCCAGACCACGGTCTCTGGGCGGTTTTGTTTTTCGCTCGCTTCCGCCAAGACATGCAAGGCGGCCAGGGAGTCGGGGCGCGTTTGCAAAACATCATGCGCGGCGCGCTTAGCTCCATCAAAGTCCTCGAGCGCGAGCGAAGTGGCCGCGCGCTTAAGCAGACGCGATTCGCGCCAAGCGCCGTAGGCCCGCGGGCCATAGACGAGCAGGAGAATAAGAACGAGGCCAAGAACGAGCGCGCCGCCGATAATCGAGGATCGCGCCAGCAGAGAAGGCATCCGCGGGAGGCGCGAAATTTTAGTGCGCCGTGTTCGTCGAACCCGTCGATCCTCTGATGCCATCGCAGGATTATCAGGCGTGAGCGGCGCTTTCCGATTCTTTTACGACGGGAACTTCTTCGATCGCATCCGCCACTCTTTCGCGCAGGCGCCGGCCCCAAACATAGCGCGCGAGCAGCACTTTCGCGGTGGCAGTAAGCGGAATGGCGAGAATTGGCCCGAGCAAACCGCCGATCAACAATCCCCATACGAAAATGGAAACGATAACCGTCATCGGATGCAGGCCGACGGAATTACCGACAATGCGGGGCGCATAGAAAATCGCTTCAAGGTTTTGAACTGCGATGAAGATACCGGTGACGATGAGCGGATGCGTCCAATCGCCCCATTGCGCGGCAGCGATGAGGACGGCGGGGATCCAACAAATAACGATGCCAACGTATGGGATCATAGTCAGGACGACCACGAGTATCCCTATTAGCGGTGCGAAATTTAGTCCGGGATAAATTGCCAAAACACCGCCGATTAATAGTCCATCGACGAGACAAACAAGAAGCTGTCCGCGGAAATAAGCGATGACGTAGTTATTTATTTGCGAGAGCACCGCGGCGACTTCGTCTTTTAAGGGCGAATTGCGCAGCGGCAGATATTCGCGCCAGCGGCGCTCGATCGCCGGACTTTCCTTGAGCAGAAAAAATAAATAAATCGGTACCATGATGAGACTGAGGAGGAATCCGGTGATGCCGAGGAATCCGCCGATGCTTTTTTTCAGCAGCTCCCAAATCTTTTCGCTCAAGTAGGGAAGTTGCCGCTCGATGTTCGGCATTTGTTTTTGCACCCATTCCTGGATGCGCTGCCGCTCGGCGGAGGTGAGTTTAGCGGGCGGAGCCGCGATCACTTCCGCCGGTGAAGGCGAAGCAGTTGGGCTCGCGTCTGTGGGTGTGACTTCGGGCTTGGGCGTAGCGGTTGGTCGTGTCGCTGGCGTTGGGGAGGCAAGAAGCCAGTTGACGAAACTGGAGGCAGATTTTTCGCGTTTGCCGCCGGCGATCCCAACGGTGTGATCATATTTATAGATGAGATCGACGAGACGATCCCGTGCCTTCTGAGTGTATTGCGGCAACTCTCGGCCGACGTTCGCGGCTTGCATGGAAATAACCGGCGCGAGCCAGGCCACCAAAGCGCCTAACGAGAGGAACGCGAGCAGAAACACAACCAACACCGCTCTTGTTCGCCCCAGTCCCCCCGCGGCCATTTTGGTCACGAGCGGATCGAGGAGATAGGCAAGGATAACAGCGATCGCCACCGGAATCAGAATCGGCTGGATGAATCCCACAACGTTGGCAGCGATCCAGATCACCGAGCACCCGATCGTGATCAGCACGACGACGAAGATCGCGCTCAATGCCGCCCACATTGTCTTGCGCTGCCAGGCGGTGGGATATTTCGACACGGGCGCTTAATCGATCCGATTAATTTTCGACGGCAAACCTCTGCTGATCGTCGTCTTGGTGCTCTCGATTTTCTCCGCGAGAGATTTGTTGCCGGCGTCCAACGCAATCGCCTTCTGCCAGAATTCAAGCGCCTGCGAAACGCGATTTAGTTTCGCATAAGTGTCGCCGATGTGTTCAAAGACAATTGGATCGTCGTGCGAAAGATTCTGCAACGCGCGCAACAACTCGCTCAGCGCATCCTCGTACTTTCCTGTCCGATAGTGCAGCCAGCCGAGGCTGTCGAGATAAGCGCCGTTGTTCGGATCGAGTTGAAGGGCGTGCCCGATCATCTCCCCCGCTTCGTCGAGATGCAGATTGTGATCGGCCCACATGAATCCAACATAGTTGTACGCTTCCGCGGCATTCGTGGGCTCGAGTGCGATTGATTTTTTGAGAAGATCGGCCGCTTTGTCGTAGAGCCCGGCCTGATCCGCGGCCGCGCCGTAATCGAAATAAAAGCGCGCGTTCAAGACCTCGGAATTTGCCGCCTCGGCTTCATTGAGCGCTTCTTCAAAAGTGGTGACGGCTTCTTGCGGATGTTTTGCTTCGCGCAAAGCGAGCGCGAGTAGGTAGGTGAACTCCGGCGCTTCGCGAAAACGCTGCCGCGCGTCCCGCAGGATGTTGACGGCGCGCTCGCTCTCCTTGCCCGGTCCGATGAGTAATTCCGCCAGCCGCAAGTAGGTGTTGGCGTGGCTCGGGTTGATCAGCAAACTCTGCTGGTAATTCGCGGCCGCTTTGGCGAACGCCGCTTTCGCGCGCTCCGGCTGCTTCGTCCGTGCAAACTCGCGGCCCTCATCATCGAGTAACTGCGCCAGCAAATCGTAGGTCTGATATTTTTCCGGATGCTGCTGGATGATTTGCTCAAGCATCTCGATCGCTCGCGCGCGTTGATTCGTGACGATGAAGCCCGAGGCCAATTTCTCGCGCGCATTCGCATCCTCCGGCTGCAGCTCCAGCACTTTGAGATAAAGCGGAATGGCCTCCTGGATCTGCTGCGATGCCGCGTAATAATCCGCCACGTCCTTAATCGTTGCCGGATTGTCCTCGGCGTGCGCCAGCGCCTTTTGGAAAAGATCATTCACGCGCTTGATCTCATCCGGACTGGTTTCGCGGTCGCTTTTGAAAACGAGAGAAGCGTACAGTTTGCCGAGCTTGATCCAGAACTCGGAATCATCACTGTGCACCGCCGCCGCGCGATCCAAGGCGAGGAGCGCTTTTTTCGGCTCGCCCGCGGCGACTTCAATTTGATAGACGCGTTGATAGGCGTCGAAATTCTGCGGATCGAGCGCGATGGCCTGGTTCGCGTAGCGCAAAGCCTGATCGGTCTTCTTCAGATATTTCGCATAGATGAACGCGAGCTGAAGATAGGGTGCCGGCTCTTTCGGATTCGCCTTGATCGCGTCCTTTAACACATCAATCGCGCGGGGAAAATCTTCCTGCCGACTCAGCACGGCGGCCACACGCACCGCCAGTTCAGCCTGGCCGGGATCGACATTGAGCACCTTTTGATAGGCCGCGAGCGCCTTCTCGATATCGGCATTTTCTTCCAGGCGCATGCCTTCGACGAAGGCCGCGAGCGCATCGGCTTTGCGCGCGTTGTCCGGTTGCAGAGCCAGATCCTTCGCGGGGCTTGTGGCGAAGGAATCATCGAGCGGCGCGCTCTTTTTCGTATCGGCCTGGATTGGCCTAACGAGCGTCAAGACAAGCAGGCATAACAAAACGCGCAAAAGCATTTCGAGAATGGTAGCGGGGGCGACGGCGACGCGCAAATTAGGAGCGCGGCTGGCCTAACGACTGATCCCAGCCGACACCCGACTACGACTTGTAACGCAAACGCTTCTTGTGGCGATTCTCCTTCATGCGTTTGCGGCGCTTGTGTTTGGAGATTTTCGCTTTGCGGCGTTTCTTCAGGGAACCCATAGATGTTTGATCAGCATGCCGGTTTCCCGGAGCGCAATGCAAGCACCGGATGCACTACTCCGCAACAGACTTCTTTCATCAGCGCGCCGCCTCGAGCGCATCCTGCAGCATGGCAACGTGTTCTTCTGGCTTCACTTTCCGAAAAATCGCGACGATGCGCCCGGTGCTATCGATCACAAAAGTGCTGCGCTCGGCGCCCATGTATTTCTTGCCGTACATGCTTTTCTCCACCCAAACGCCATAGTCGCTGACCATCTTTTTCTCTGGATCCGACAACAGTGGAAACGGCAGGGCATACTTCTCAATAAACTTTTTGTGGCTCGCTGCTGCATCCACACTTACGCCAAAAAGTTTCGCGCGCGCGCGGAACTCGCTCCACGCATCCCGCAATCCGCACGCTTGCACCGTGCATCCGGGGGTATCGTCTTTCGGATAAAAATAGACTACCAATGGTGACCCACGAAAATCCGCGAGCGAAATTTCCTGGCCCGCGCCGTACTCGCCACCCACCGCCACGGCACGAAAATCGGGCGCCGTATCCCCAACTTTTAACTCCGTTGTCATTTCATTCATCGCTCGAAAATGATTATCAGAATGCCAACCGCGCAAAGCAAGATTCCCATCAGGATGCTCTCATATTTTTCGAGAAGACCCAGCTTCACCTTGTCCAATCCGGCAAGTGTCAGCGACGTGAAAATCACCATTCCGGCGACAGTCCCGACCGAGAGTACGGCCGTGAGCAAAGCAAAGCCCGCCCAGCCATAGCGAATCCCCGAAACGTAAAACGGGATAAATCCTTCGCACGGCGAAAACGTCAGGAACGCTAGCAAACTAACCATCGCCGCGCGGTCCGATGTCCGATGCACGTGACCCTGATCTTCGGGTTCATGTTCATGCAAATGCTCGTGCGGATAATGAAAATGCACGTGCCCCTTCCCGGCGAACTGCCGCCATAAATAATAGCCGCCAAACAACAGCAGCACGCCGCCAGCCACGCGGGGAAACCATTGCCCGATCGTCCCGCTCACCGCCGTGCCGAACCAAGTGATCGCCAGGCCGAGCGCAGCCGTCACCGCCACATGTCCGGCGCCGGCCAGCGCCGTCACCGCGATCGTCTTCGGGCCGCTCCACTTTTGCACGCGCGCCGTAAGGACAAACGGCAACCAATGCGTCGGAATGGCCGCGTGGAAAATCGCCACTCCGAAACC
>JBDUCP010000050.1:0-10404 GCA_040003405.1 Verrucomicrobiota bacterium | reverse complement strand
ACGCGTTGCGCCAACTCCAGGAACTGGTCCTGCAACGGACCGGCTAGGGGGCGGGCCCGCGTGAGCGACTGGATTTCCCAAAGCTGGGCGCGCGTCTCGTAGTACGCTGCAAAGGCGGTGAGCGAGCAGGTGAGATTTCCTTTTTCGCCGTCGGGACGGAGCCGCGTATCGAGCGTCGAAATAATTCCTTCCGCCGTCGGCTGCGCCATGGCGACGACGAGGTGTTGCGCCGCGCGAATGTCTTCGCCGACAAAGACGACATCGAGATCGGCGCCGTAACTAATTTCGCCGCCGCCAAATTTCCCCAGCGCGATAATGGTCAGATCGCTCTCCGTGCCGCGCAGCTCGTTCACCCGCACCAGACAGGCCTCGGCCAGCGCGGAATGTTCGGCCAGGAGTGTCGGGAGATTAGCCAGACCCAGAACGTCACGCAGCAAAATCCGCAGCCATTGCGCCTGTCGATAAATGCGGAGCGGATCGAGCGAAGAGGCGGTCAAGTTCAGCGCATCGAGTCGCTGGTTATGCTGCGAAAGTAAACGCGCGCGATCGAGGACGCCGCCTCGGGTCACGTCTTCGAGTAATTGGGGGCGGCGAATAAGCAGATCGCCGGCGGAACGGCTGGCATCGAAAGTTTTAGCCAGCAGCTCGAGCAATTTCGGATTCGTCACCAGCAGCTCAAAAAGCATGCTGCGCAATCCGTAGGCTTCGACGAAGCGCACGAATTGGTTCAACACCATGTCCGGGTCGGCGCTGCGCTCCAACCATTGAAACAAGAGCGGACGCAAATTGCGAAAAACCTGCCGTGTGCGCGGCGCGACGTGAAATGCGCCGGCTCCTTCAGCCAAAGCGGACAAGGACTTCGCAGCCTTGTTTTCGTCCCGAAAAATGCTCAGCCTCTCGGCAGGTAATTCCGCATGGCCGTCCGGCGCGGAAATAATTCTGCGGAAAATGGCGCGCACGCTCTGCCTGTGTTCGCGCAAAGCGGCGAGAAAAACTTCCGGCCGAACGAATCCAAGGCTACGCGCCAGCGCCCCGAGCCCCGCCTCATCTTCGGGCACGGTGTGCGTCTGCTGTTCCGCTTCGATTTGTAACCGGTGTTCGACCCTGCGGAGAAAGCGATAGGCCGCTGCCAGCGCGCGTGCTTCCGCATGCGGGAGTAGTTCGAGTTCCGCCAGCCGCGGCAAGACCTTCAGCGTGCTCGTCTCTTGCAGGAAAGCGTGCCGCGCGCCATGCAGAAGTTGCAACGCCTGCACCACGAATTCGATTTCGCGGATGCCGCCGACGCCGAGCTTCACGTTTCGGTCGAGATTTTCGTGGCCGACTATGTCGCGCTCGATGCGGCGCTTAATCCCGGCCACTTCGTCGAGCACCTCACGGGTGGGACTGTGCGGATAAATGAAGGGCTGATGTTGCCGCAGAAATTCGTAAGCCAACTCGCGGCTGCCGCCAATGCCGCGTGCCTTGATCAGGGCCAGTCGCTCCCACGTTTCGCCGAAACCGGCATAATAATTTTCCATGCTTTCCAGCGAGCGCGCGAGCGGACCGGCTTTCCCTTCGGGTCTAAGCCGAAGATCAATCCTAAAAAGCGATCCCGCCGGGTCGGGTTTGGAAAACGTCTCCGCAATCCTGGCGCCAAGCTGGTTGAACCATTCGTGGTACGTGCATTTGGCGGAGAGCTGTCCTTCCTCGCCGTAGCAAAAAATAACATCGATATCGGAGCTGTGATTCAGTTCGCGGCCCCCCAGTTTACCGAGGCCGAGAATGGCGAATTCCGTGCCTGGTCCTCCGCTGCTACGGCTGCGCATCTCAACATTCCAATGTTGGTAAACTTGTCGCACACAAATCTCTGCCAGTTCCGATAGCTCCTGCGTGGTTTCTTCCAGGGGTGCGACGTTGGCGATTTCCCGCAATGCGATTCGCACCATCTCACGACCCTTCCAAAACCGGAGCGCGCGGAAGTTATCGGCTGAGATCGATTCGACGGGCTGTAACGCCGCCAACATTTGGTTGGAGCGGCGAGGTGCGGCGCAAATCTCCGGTTCGCGCAGCCAAAGAAGAATTTCCGGATGTTGGGCCAGTCGCGCCGCGCAAATACTCGAGCTTGCCAGCAGGTCAAGTAGCGCCTGCTCGCCTAAGGGAAAATCTTGCAGCACATCAGTCAGGGCCGGCCCATGCGACGGCCAGTTTTCGGCGATGCGCTGGAGACGCGTCAGGGCCGGTTCACTCATGCCCATAGACATTCGCCTAACGAAAACAAAAACGCCGGGTCGCTAACGCGCTGGCGGTTTCGCCGCAATTTTTTCCTGCGCGCGCGCCAGGGTTCGCCGCTCGCGCGAGGTAAGGCTGGGCAAACCTTCGCGGGAAATTTTTTCCAGGATCGGATCAACCGCTTCCGAAATAAATTGTTCCGCGCTCATGGCGTGGAAGCGCTCCGCTTCGACGCGGCGCTGTTGCAGCGTGCGCTGAATGACCGGCGGCCGACCGAAGCCCAGGAGATGGGCATAGACCCAGCCGGCGAGACAGCCGCCGAGATAGCCGCTGTGCGCGACCGCGTCGGAGCGATGCCAGATGACACCCGCGAGGCCGATGCTAAATGCGGCCACCGTCAGATGTTTTGCCTTCAGTCGAAAATGCGGAACGCGAAAAATAACCGAGGTCAATTCCAACTCCGGCAGAATCGTGGCGTAGGCAACCACGATGGCGGCCACGCCCCCTGATGCCGCCATCACGATCGAAGACGCTGGCATGAAAAAAAGGTGGCCCAATTCGCCCGCAATCGCACCGCCAAGATAGAGATAAAGAAAATGCCGTTGACCGACAATCGATTCGACATCGCGCCCGAGGGAAAATAAGACGAGCAGGTGGCCAACGAAATACCACGGGCTGGCGTGCAGAAAAATGGCGGTCAGAAATTGCCAGGCGTAAGCTGCATCCAGGCCGGAGGCGCTCAACCCTAAATACTCGCGCACAAAGCCCGGCTGCGACGATTCGAGAAAAATCTGCGCGACAAAGGCGGCGACGTTGAGGCCAATCAAGCCCAGCAAAACGACCTGGGGCTTTTGGGTCCAGCGGCGCGTGAACGAAGAAGATTTCCGACCCGAGAGGCGCATGGGGGTGAGAATACCGCAGTGAAAATTCGTTGTCGATGAAATCCGGTGCTGGCACGACCTCGGCTCTTGACAGCCAGGGTAATATCATTTCGGTCAAGTCATCACATGCGCACATCCACGATCAGAACTCTGATTGGCGGCACCACCGCCACGCTCTTGATTATTCGTGCGACCACCTTTCTGCCGGACTCCGAGGCGCAATTGCCTCTGCCCCCGCGCGCGCCGGTTGCCTTACTGGAAAAGCAGGAGCCCGCTGCCGGATGGCAGGGCATGTTTCTACCAGTGATGGCAGAACGGCATGCCGCCGTCATCCAACATTGTTTTGGCACTGAATTTACACCGCGCCCGCCGCGGTCTCCGAGCGAGATGTTGCTTGTCGCGGCAGCTTTGAAACGGGACTGGGAAATGGTGCGGCGCCTGCTGAAGGCTGGCGCGCCCGTAGAGGCTGCAGACGACGAAGGTGTAACGCCACTCATGGCCGCAGCGATGCAGGGCGACGTGACGCAGCTCCGCGCCTTGCTCGAACAACACGCGCGCATCGATCTGCTGGACGTTAACGGTCGCAGCGCGCTCCATCACGCCATCGCCGCGGGCAAGCTGGAAGCGATTGACTTGCTGCTGCCGCTGGCGACAAATCTCGAAGCTTTGTCCGCCGGCGGGCGCGATCTCCTGACGACGGCATTCGACGCCGGAAATGCAGCAATA
The DNA here is from genome assembly GCA_040003405.1 of Verrucomicrobiota bacterium. GTDB lineage: Bacteria > Verrucomicrobiota > Verrucomicrobiia > Chthoniobacterales > UBA10450 > JBDUCP01. The sequence continues at coordinate 6,589 of JBDUCP010000050.1, read as the reverse complement.
TTCCAGATGATCCTGGAACGATCGCCCGCCACCTTGCAGTGGACCGCGAGTACGCTCCACGCTCTCGACATCGCCATCAGCGCGGGTCTGCGCGACCAGGTTCGTCTTCTTCTCAGCAAACATTTGGCGCCGCCGACGCGCGAAAGTGGCAGCGTGCCGTTGATTGCCTACGCTATGGCCGAAGGGAACACCACGGCGTTCGAAACGCTTCTCGCCTGCGGGAGCGACCCCAATCTCGTGCTGCCCCAAGCCGCGGAGAAGGAATTCATGTCCCTGGTGAAGTCGAAATATCTGCGCCTTTATATTCAAGAGGAGACCGGCGTTAATCTCCTCATGCTCGCGGCGGGCCTGGGCAAAACGGCATACGTCCGCGCGCTACTCGATGCCGGCGCCGATCGCAATCGCATGACGCCGCGCGAAAAAATGCTGCCGCTCTATTTCGCGGCCTGGAACGCGGATTGGAAATGCGTGCAGCTGTTGTTGGGCGGAGGGCCGTTGCCGGAGCGACTGCGCATTGAAATTTCGCTGGCGAAACAAAACGCCGCCGTGATCAAGGATGGTGTCGCCGTTTTCACGACGGAGTGTTCCACTGGCCGCGAAGGCTTTTCGACGCGGCCCGGCCACTACGTCATCACGGACAAGGATCGCGATCATCGCTCTACCATCTACAAAGTCGCCATGCCGTATTTCATGCGGCTGAGCTGCCGCGACTTCGGCATGCACGAGGGCGCCGTCCCGCGCTACCCGGCGTCGCATGGCTGTATTCGGTTGCCCTCGGGCGCGGCGCGACGCTTGTTCACCGAGATTCCAGTTGGCACCGTCGTCGTGGTAAATTAGCGCGACTGGCCCGCACCTCGCGCCTTTCGACACTTATGGATACGCCCTCGTCCTTTGATCTGACCCTTCTGCGCAACGAATACGCCGCGCATGGATTGCGTCGCGCGGAACTGCATTCCGATCCGATTAAACAATTCGGGGCCTGGTTCGCGGCCGCATTGGCGGCGGACATTCGCGATGTAAATGCGATGAGCCTGGCCACGGCCACGCCCGACGGCAAACCGTCCGTGCGCATCGTGCTGCTGAAAAGTTTCGATGAACGCGGCTTCATTTTCTTTACCAATCACGCCAGCGAAAAAGGTCAGCAGCTCGAAAAAAATCCGCAGGCGGCGCTGGCAATTTATTGGGTGCAACTCGAGCGCCAGATCCGCATCAGCGGCGCCGTGGAAAAAACATCGCGCGAAGATTCTGCCGCTTATTTTCACTCGCGCCCCGTCGGCAGTCAGCTCGGCGCGTGGGTCTCGCGCCAGAGTGAAGTGATCGACTCGCGGCGCATCCTCGATGCGCGGCTAACGCAGATGACCGAACGCTACGAGAAAGGCGAGATTCCGCTGCCGCCGCATTGGGGCGGCTACCGCGTGATGCCGGATAAAATTGAATTCTGGCAGGGCCGCCCGAATCGCTTGCACGATCGCTTTCGTTACTCCCGGCAGGACGACGGTACCTGGCAAATCGATCGGCTCGCGCCGTGACGCCTAACGAGTCGTCGCGTGCGCTGCCGATCTACGAATTAGCCGACGCGCTGATCGCAGCCGCGCGCAAACATCCGCGCCTGATCATTCAGGCGCCGACCGGCTCAGGCAAATCGACGCAGGTTCCGCAAATCCTGTTCGAACGCGGATTGCTTGGCGATGGGCAGGTCGTCATTTTGCAACCGCGCCGGATCGCCGCGCGTCTGCTCGCGGCGCGGGTCGCAGCCGAGAGAAATGGCCGGCTCGGCGATGAGGTGGGTTACCAGATTCGTTTCGAAAAAATCATCTCCGCGCGGACGCGCATTCGTTTCGTTACCGAGGGAATTTTGTTGCGCCAGCTCATTCAGGATCCGGAATTGCGCGGCATCTCCGCGATTCTCTTCGACGAATTTCACGAGCGTCACCTCTACGGCGACATCACGCTCGCGCGCGCCTTACAACTGCAATCGACCTCGCGCCCCGACCTGCTCCTGATCGTGATGTCGGCTACGCTCGACGCCGGCGCTCTGCAAAAATATTTGGAGCCGTGCACCCTCCTCACTTCGACCGGCCGGTCGTATCCGGTCGAGATTGAATTTTTGCCGAAGCCCGCGCACGCGGACGAATACCCGATCTGGGATTTGGCCGCGGATGAACTCGAGCGCCTCGCCCCGCGCACCGACGGCGATGTGCTCGTTTTCATGCCGGGAAAATACGAGATCAACCGCACCATCTCCGCCATTCGCGCCTCACGCGTGAGCGATGATTTCATGGCACTTCCGTTGCACGGCGAGTTGCCGCCGGCCGAGCAGGATGCGGCGCTGGCGCATCATCAAAAACGGAAAGCCATTGTCGCGACGAATGTCGCGGAAACGTCACTCACCATCGACGGTGTGCGCGTAGTGATCGACGGCGGTCTTGCGCGCATCGCGCGATTCGACGCGCGCCGCGGCATCAACACACTGCTCGTGGAGAAAATCAGTCGCGCGTCGGCCGATCAACGCGCCGGTCGCGCCGGTCGCACGGCGCCCGGTCATTGTTTGCGGCTCTGGACCGAGCGCGAACATCTCGAGCGCGGCGCGCAGGAATTGCCGGAAGTGAAACGGCTCGATCTCGCGGAAGTCGTGCTCACGTTGAAAGCGAGCGGCGTCGAAGATGTCGGTAATTTTCGCTGGCTCGAGGCGCCGGACGCGAAGGCGATCGAGCGCGCCGAACAGTTGCTGGTCGATCTCGGTGCGCTCGACATTTTGGCGCGCCACATCACCGATCTCGGCCGCCGCATGCTGGCTTTCCCCGTGCATCCGCGTTATGCGCGCATGCTGCTGGCCGCGCAGCAACTTCATTGCGCGCCCGCGGTCACGCTCATCGCCGCGATCACGCAGGGCCGCCCGCTTCTGCGCCGGCTCGATGGCAAACAAGCGCGCGAAGATCGCGATGATTTGTTAGGAGCCGCCGCCGAATCCGACCTCTTCATTTTAATGCGCGCGTTTCGTTTCGCCGAAAAAAATCGCTTCGAGGGGCAAGCTTGCGCGCGCTTGGGGATCAACGCCGGCGCCGCACGAGAGGCAGCGCAATTGGCCGAACAATTTCTCGCCATTGCACGCGATGAAGGTCTCGACGTGCAAGCGCGCGAAGTGCGGCCGGGCGCGATTGAGCGTTGCGTCCTCGCAGGCTTCCCCGATCAAGTCGCGGCGCGGCTCGACGCCGGGACGCTGCGTTGCGTGCTCGTGCACGGACGCCGCGGCGTGCTCGCGCGAGAGAGCGCGGTGCACGATGCGCCGTTGCTGGTGGCGTCTGAAATCCGCGAAATCGAAAGCAGCGATAAAGAGCGCCAGGTCCTGCTCACGCTCGCGACCAGGATCGAGGAAGATTGGCTGCGCGAATTATTTCCCGAAGCACTCCGCGAAGAAACGCGGGTGCAATTTGATCCTGCGACCCGCCGCGTCGTCGGGCAACGCACGCGATTATTTCACGATCTCGTTTTGCGCAACGAAGCTTTTGTGCCGGCACATGATCACGCCACGGCGCAAATTCTCGCGCGCGAAGTGATAACCGGGACGTGTCCGCTCAAACATTGGGACAACGCCGTCGAGCAGTGGATCGAGCGCGTTAATTTTGTCGCGACGCAATTTCCGGAAATGGAATTTCCGCGCGTCGGTGAATCGGAAAAATTGCTGTTGCTGGAGCAGATTTGCGAGGGGGCTGCGAGTTACAAGGAAATCAAGGAACGACCGGTTTGGCCGGTGGTAAAGTCATGGCTCAGCGCCGCCCAACAAAGCGCGCTCGACGACCTCGCTCCCGAGCGCATCAAATTACCCAACAGTCGCGCGGCGAAAATCACCTACAGCGAAGCTGCCCCGCCCACCATTGCCGCGCGCATCCAGGATCTCTACGACGTGCCGCGAAATCTCGCGATCGGCCGTGGCCGCATCTCGTTACGGATCCAGGTGCTCGCGCCCAGCCATCGCCCAATTCAGATCACAAATGATTTGGAAACTTTCTGGCGGGAGGGCTATCCCAAAATAAAAAAAGAATTGCAGCGCAAATACCCGAAGCACGAATGGCGGTGAGAGGCGAGCAAACCGCCCGCGACTTACGAATTGGTTGTATGATCAATCCAAATGGCGATGAATTTATGGCCGACAACCCGCCAGGCGCTCCGTTGAGGCCAATCGAAGAGCGAATTTCGGGCGGAACACAAGAGCGTTTGCGCGAGGCAGCCAGCAAGGTTTCGACTACGGCCGGTGAAGTGTGGGAACAAACCAAGGAAAAAGCAGGCGTAGCCCGCCAGCGCACGGAGTTTTTTGTGCGCGAGAATCCAGTGCCCACGGTGATCGGCGCGCTCGCCCTCGGCGTAGCCATCGGTCTGGCGATCCGTTACGCCTCGAGCTCATCGGAAAAAGAAGTGGAAGCGAAATCGCCGCTGGCCAATGTCGACTTGAGCGTGCTGTCTCTGCCATTCCTCTGGCCACTTTTCAAAACACTCCGCCGCCGCTTTGACGATTCGGCCGATGTCGTGAAGGACGGCGTCGATCGCTTGAAGGGCGTCGACGTCAATCGCTACGTGAAGCCGCTGCGCAAGAAGTGGAAAGCCTGGGCGAACTGAACGCCCCGTAAGCACCTTTACGGCTGGTCTTCCCAGAACTGCCGGTGTTAAGCTGGCGGCGTGTCAGGGCGAGCTGCGTTCATTCTTCTTCTGGTCGAGCTGGCGTGTCTCCCTGCTTCCGCGAAAGAACCGCGGCAGATGCGCGAGAGCCGGAGCGATTTCATCGGTGCGGTCGGTTGTAAATCCTCGAGCTGTCATGGCGGCGCGGGACCGAAGCGCAGCCAATACATCACGTGGAGTCAGCACGATTTTCACACCAAAGCTTATGCGGTCCTGATCAATTCGCGCTCGACGCGCATCGCTGAGACCCTCGGATTTCCAGAGGCGCAAAGCAGCGCGCGCTGCACCGTTTGTCATTCGCCACTGCAATCCGTCGCGTCCAGCCGGCTCTCGCGCACGGCCCATCCCGATGAAGGCGTCTCCTGCGAAAGTTGCCACGGCGCAGCTGGCGGTTGGCTGCGCGGGCACACGCGCGCCGATTGGACTTACCGCACGCGCGTCGCCGCCGGCATGCGCGATCTGCGCGATCTTTACGTCCGCGCCAACGCCTGCGTCGCCTGCCACCAGAATCTCGCGCCGGAACTCTTGTCCGCGGGTCACCCCGATCTTTTCTTCGAGCTCGACGGCCAGTCGGTCGCCGAACCAAAACATTGGCGTGACGAAGAACCGTGGAGCGGCCTGCGCCAATGGCTCACCGGCCAGGCCGTCGCCTTGCGCGAGATGAGTTGGGCGCTCGCCAAAAATCCGCCCGCTGATGAACTTTCCATTACGCGCTGGAATGCGCTCGCCTGGCTTTGCGCCACGGCCACAGCGACGGGCAACATTCCCTCGCCGATCAGTCCCCCCACAGCCACACCCGACCTCTCGGATTTTACCCGGGCGCAAAACGAAGCCGATGCCCTCGCCCGCCGCGCCGCCACTGCGAATTGGAACGAAACCTCCGCGCGCACCTTGCTTGCCGCTCTCGCTTCCCTGGACGAAGAATTTGCCGACAAAAAACTCGCGCCCAACCTGCTCGCGCAACGTGCGAAGCGTCTCGTCCTCGCGCTCGACCGCTTGACGAGCGCACTCAATCAAGAGGCCGGCGTTCCCCTGAAGGCAGAGGCCGAGATGAATCAGCTGTTCCAGGACGTAAACGCGCTATACAGCTTCGACGCGACGGGCTTTGCCGGTCATTTACAGAATCTGCGCGCGGCCCTTCCACCAAGCCGGTAGCGCCCTCTTCATTTCACGAACGTTTCGCGCGGCGCAGAGTTACAATCAGGAAAACAACGATTCCCGCATTCAATGCCAGCATGAGGGATTTCATCAGAGATGGAGTCTTGAAAAGCTCGTAGAGTTCCAACGGGATAAACGAAGCCGTGGCAATGATCGTAAGATACTCGGCCCATCGTTTCTCGAAAAATAAACCTGTGCCTTCAGTGAGGAACAGTGCGCTGTAGGCGAACGTCAGTCCGCTAAGTGCCTCGATTTTCTTGTCATCAAGCATGTGCAATTTTGCCAGGAGCGCACCGAGATAGCGATTGTCCGGGTCCACGCGCAATTTGTTGGCCAAGCCTTCGAACACCTCGCCGACGTCGCGGTGAAGCAATTTAAGAAAACCAAAAGCGAGCACGAGCAGGAGCGCGCCCTTGCACCACTTGAACAGAGCGATCGCCAGCAGACCCCGGTCGCGATTCCGCTTCACGCCAGCTACTCTATAGACTCAAAAGAAAAACCGGCGCCGCTGCGGCCAGACCCGCGGCCGCCTGGAGTGCGAGCACAGGTAACGCCGATCGGGGAGCCGGTGGCAGCCATCTGATCGCGAAGAATGCAATGATGGGCAGTTGTCCCGCCATGAGTAGCTGCCACAGGTGTGCGGCGCTGCCCTCGTCTACCTCACGGGCTGTGCCGTACATCCCGATGTGGAATAGCACGATTGCCAGCGCCAGGAGCGACATCGCGATGGGAAGAAACGCACTAGGATGCTTTAGTG
>JBDUCP010000174.1:0-3110 GCA_040003405.1 Verrucomicrobiota bacterium | reverse complement strand
CGCGCGATTAGCTCAGTGGTAGAGCGCTTGCTTCACACGCAAGAAGTCGCAGGTTCGAACCCTGCATCGCGCACCATTTCGGGAACGTTCGAAATCGTGTGCCGCTTACCACGGCAGCATCTCGCTCAGGTGCACGAAATCGCCATTCGGCCCATCCGGTCCCAGCGTCGCGAGGGCCACACTTGTTTTCGCGCCATCCTGAATCTCCATCGTCGCACCTTCTCCTCCCATGTCCGTCTTCACCCAGCCGGGATGCGCGGCGTTCACCTTGATGGGCGTCTCCTTTAACTCCCAGGCGAGATGCACCGTGTATGCGTTCACGGCCGATTTCGAGACATCGTAGGCGGGCGTTTTCGAATCGTAGATCGGCGAACCCGGCGTCGCGTGGAGAGTGATCGACCCGAGAATGCTGGAAAGATTCACGATTCGTCCGGCCGCGCTCTTGCGCAGGAGCGGGAGCAACGCCTGCGTCGTCGCAACCAGTCCGAATAAATTTGTCTCGAACGTCTTGCGCCAGAGTTCGAGCGACTGCTCGCTCGGCTTCTTCTCCCGGTCGTCCAACATCACGCCCGCGTTGTTCACCAGAATGTCGAGGCGTCCATAATCGCGCTCGATCCGGCCGGCGGCCTTTTGGATGCTCTCCTCATCATTCACGTCGATCACGATTCCGTGAACGTCGAGTCCCTCCTGGCGTAGCTCGGCTCCCGCCGCATTGGCCTTGGCTTCATCCCGCGCGCCGGCCAGGACCGTGATCCCTTGTTTTGCGAGTTGACGGGCTGTTTCCAAACCGATGCCTTTATTGGCGCCGGTAATCAGGGCGATTTTTTTAGTGCTCATATTGTTCGGAATGGTTTCTTCTAGTGCCGCGGCACTGAGACTGTTCGACTACTAAAGGGATTTTTCGCACTCTTAAACCGACGCCGGCGAAGTAAAAATTGCGATCGCACGCTGCCGCAAAGCGTGATCGCAAAGCACGAGCGCGGCCATCGCCTCGACGATCGGCACGGCGCGCGGTACAACGCAGGGATCGTGCCGGCCACCTGCGGCCAGCGTGGTGGCCTCATGCGATGCCGTGACCGTTTTTTGTTCGCGCGCGATGGTGGCTGTGGGCTTGAAGGCAACGCGGAAGACAATCTCTTCGCCGTTGCTGATGCCACCTTGCACGCCGCCGGAATGATTCGTAGTCGTGCGCACTTTCTCGTCGCGCATGGTAAAGACATCGTTGTGCGCCGAGCCTTTCATGCGCGTTGCGGCGAAGCCGGAGCCGATCTCAAATCCTTTCGACGCGGGCAGACTCAACATTGCCTTGGCCAAATCCGCCTCAAGCTTATCGAAGACTGGTTCACCCAGGCCTGTTGGAGCTCCCCGCACGACGCACTCGATCACCCCGCCTAACGAATCACCGTCCGCGCGTGCGTGTTCAATCGCCGCAATCATCTTTTCCGCCGCCATCGCGTCGGGACATCGCACGGCATTGGCTTCGATTTGCGCGCGGGTCACAGTTCGGGAATCAATGGCCACTGCTATGTCATATACGTGAGTCACGTATGTCATGATTTCCAGCTCGGGGTGAAGCGAGCGCAACACTTTAAGGGCGACAGCGCCAGCGGCGACACGTCCGATTGTTTCGCGAGCCGAAGCGCGTCCCCCACCCTGCCAATTGCGGATGCCGTACTTCGCTTCATAAGTGAAGTCGGCATGCGATGGCCGATACGTGTCGCGCATCGCTGCGTAGGCTTCCGGCCGCCCATCCTTGTTCCAAACCAGGATCGTGATCGGTGTACCCAGGGTTTTTCCCTCGAAAATTCCGGACACAATTTCACAGCGATCTTCTTCCTGGCGCTGCGTGGTGATGGCGCTTTGACCGGGGCGACGTCGATCCAATTCACACTGAATTTCCTCCGTCGAAATTTCGAGCTGTGAGGGACAGCCGTCGATCACTACGCCAACCGCGCCACCGTGCGATTCGCCGAAGGTGGTGATGCGAAAGAGTTGTCCAAAAGTGTTGCCCATAGTGGCATCGGCATCTTGCCGCTGAAATCAGAAACAAACACAGGCAGGATGCCTGTGCCACGTCAAATCGCCGCGAAAGCGCCGCGCAGATCTTCGATCAGATCGGCCACGGCCTCCACACCGACCGACAGCCTAACGAGTGAATCGGTGATGCCGAGGGAAGCGCGCGTCTCTGGCGGGATCGAGCCGTGCGTCATGAGCGCGGGATGATTGATCAGGCTTTCCACTCCGCCCAGACTTTCCGCCAGCGAGAAGAGATGCGTGTTCTCGAGGAATCGCCGCGTGCCGGCCAGATTAGTTTTCAGCACCATCGTGATCATGCCGCCAAAAGCGCGCATCTGTTTCTGCGCGAGCGCGTGCTGCGGATGTTTCTCCAAACCTGGGTAACTAAGCGATTCCACTTTCGACTCGCTCTCGAGCCAGCGCGCAATTTCCATCGCGTTCTCACAATGGCGTTCCATCCGCAGCGCCAGCGTTTTCAGACCGCGCAGCGCGAGAAAGCTGTCAAACGGACCGGCAATCGCGCCAACGGAATTTTGAAGAAACGCAACCTGATCGGCCAGTTCCTTGTTTTCTCCGACGACAATCACGCCGCCGACCATATCGGAATGGCCGTTGAGATATTTCGTCGCGGAATGAATGACCATGTCGAAACCGAATTCGATCGGACGCTGAATCCATGGGCTGGCGAAAGTGTTGTCGGAAACGCTGATGGCATTATGCGCGCGCGCAATTTTCGCGACCGCGGCGAGGTCGATCAACTTCAGCAGCGGATTGCTCGGCGTCTCGACCCACACCATGCGCGTGTTCGTCCGCATGGCCCGCTCGAGATTTTCCGGATCCGTCATGTCGATGAAAGTGAAATCGAGATTAGCCGAGCGGCGGCGCACTTTTTCGAAAAGCCGGAAGGTGCCGCCGTAAAGATCGTCGCTCACGACGACGTGCGAACCGCTGTCGAGCGCATCGAGGGCCGTCGCCATGGCGGCGAGGCCGGAGGCAAACGCCCAGCCGCGCGTGCCGCTCTCCAGATCGGCGATGCAACGCTCGTAGGCGCTGCGCGTCGGATTGATGGAGCGCGCGTAATCGTAGCCCTTATG
>JBDUCP010000049.1:0-10547 GCA_040003405.1 Verrucomicrobiota bacterium | reverse complement strand
TGTCCGGTGAATGATGCAAAGCCCGTGGTCACCGGTGCTCGGCGAGAATCAAGCGGCCGTCGCAGAGGCCAGCGGAACGCTCCGATAAAAGAACCGTTTCGTTATCTCCGCCGCCGCAATGTATGAGACGATGAGGAGCCCGATGATCGGCTAGAAACGCGCCGGCAATGCCTCGAATCCGAGGACCCGCGCGAATGGAAGGTAGGGCGTGAACGCGGTCAGCACGACGACCGCTGCGGTTGCAATCTTTCTCATGAGGCCGTGTCACCTATGAAAAAATTACGACCCTAACGGGATTCGAACCCGTGTTACCGCCGTGAAAGGGCGGTGTCCTAGGCCTCTGGACGATAGGGTCAGGAAAGCGGGAGCAATATCAGAAGTGCGTCCCTGCGTTGCAAGTTATTTGCCGAAGATCGGACCAGCGGCTTGTCCGCTTAACATTGCAAGGCGTTCCGGTCGAATGTCCCCTGGAGTTGCCGAACATGGGCGCGATTGCAGGCGTGAAAACGAAAAAACGGGACGAACATTCTTTTCTTCAGGTCCAAATCAAAATGCGGCGCGAGGAACGCCAATAATGGGAACGCCGAATTGTCATGCATCTCGCCGACGATCCATCCGCATTTCCGCAACATCTCTCCGGGCAAGGAGGTCAACACATCGTATTCAGCTCCTTCGCAATCGATCTTGATTAAGTCAGCCTGCACCAGGCCAAGATCTTTCATCACCGCGCCGGCGTGCTTTATCTCGCAATCGGTCGTCCCTGGGACCCCGCGCGAATCCGCGACGATGGGATTGGTGACGAAGCGGCTAAAATCTGCGCCATCGAATGGAACCGACATCGTTGCATCCGACGCGCCCAAACCGTAGTTGAAGACCTCGACCGAAGAAATTGCGCCAACGTTCTTTTCCAAAATCCGAAACGTTTCAGGGTTTGGTTCGAATCCGTAAATTTTCGCGGAGGGAAACTGTTCATGAAAGAAAAGAATTGAGGTGCCAATATTGCTCCCGATGTCCAAAATCACTTTCGGTTCCAAGGCAGCCGGCAGGAAATACTCCGCCTTAGCCCCTCGCCGCAGGAGCACCTGGTAAATCGCCAAAGGATCGGATGTCGCGGGACGGTAGAAAAACATCCTGACCCCGCCACCGTAATTTCGCCCAGGGCCTTCCGCGAACTCCGGCACGCAAGAGCTTGCGCGCGCGCGCCGCGTCGATCGTAAATCGCCAGGATCGCGACCGCGCCAAAATTCTGAGAATATGCCGGATTCCCATTATCGTTGACCTGATTTCAAGTCCTGCAAAAGCTTTGCCGTTCGAGCGGTAGCGCCGCGGTGCGGGGCGAGAACCGTCTGTGCATTCGCCACCAACTCCAGACTTGCCTCGCGATTACGGAGAAGCCAGTCGATTTTCTGTTGCAACGAATCCGGATCACGGATTTGGATGGCGCCCTCATGCTCCACCAGTGTCCGAGCGAGCTTCGCAAAATTTTCCATATGCGGACCAAAGAGCACCGGCTTGCCGGCGAGGATGGGCTCGACTGGATTCTGTCCGCCATGCGCGGTCAGACTCTTACCGACGAAGACAATCGTGGCGACCGCGTACCAATTTTGTAACTCACCCGTGCTGTCGAGGATCAGACAATCGGGCGTCGAAGCGCGCACCGCTGCGGCTGCGCTTCGTCGCGACACGGTCAAGCGAAGGCGCTCCAGTTGCGCCTGAATTTCGCTCGCACGCTCCACGTGGCGAGGAGCGATGATCAAGAAAAGTGCGGGGAATTCCTTCCGAAGTTCCTGAAAAATTTCGGCGAGAATTTTTTCCTCGCCAGCGTGCGTGCTGCCGCCAAACAGAATCGCCCGATCGCTGGTAATACCCAGTTCGCGCAGAACTCGCAGCGGCGCAGCCTCATTCACCGTCGTCTCTGCGGGATCGTATTTGATGCTGCCGATATGCTGAATGCGCTCGCGCGCAACGCCGAGCGCCATCCAGCGCTGGATGTCGTCGTGTTCCTGCACGCATACCAGGTCGAGGCAGCGGAATGTCGGCGCGATGAGAAAATGGAAACGCCGAAAGCGCTTCTCCGAGCGTTCCGAAAGACGCGCGTTGACGAGCGCAAGCGGGATGCGGCGAGCCCGTGCTTCGGCCGCCAGGTTCGGCCAGACCTCTGCCTCTACCAGGATCACACGCACCGGACGAATGACTGCAAAGGCCCGCTGCGTAATGGGCCAAAAGTCGAGCGGACTATAGAGCACTTCCATTCTCTCTCGCGTCTCTTGCGTGGCGAAGGCAAAGCCGGTTGTGGTCGTCGTCGTCAGCACGCAAAAAAATTCGGGATCGAGTTCCTTGAGTTTCGCGCACAGTTTCAAGGCGATAGCTACTTCGCCGACACTCACCGCGTGAATCCAGGTGCATCGTTTTGCCGCAAGCCGCGCGCGCACTTCACGATCGTAGAGGCCCAACCGCTGGCCGAATCTGTGCCGGTAATTTCCGCGCTTCCGCAATTTCGCGATCTGTCTCGGTAGAAAAAGCAACAGCCCAATCGGGTAAAAAAGATTGTATAGAAATCTGATCATCAGGCCGTCGGCACTTGGACGGAAACATCGGCTCGCCGCAAAAACAAAACTTCTGTCGCACCATAAGTTTTTGCTCGCGTCACGTTCCACCGGGCCAGCGACGGCATCGTTTCTCCCGGAAATTTTTCGAGCACGAAAACACCCGCGGGATCAAGCAAGTGAGGAAGTCGCGCGTCGGAGATCAGCAGATCAGTGAAGGCCGCGCCGGATTTCGTTTTTTCGTAAGGCGGATCGGCAAAAATAATCGTAAACGGATCACGCCCGGTTGCGACACCGAGAAAGGCGAAGACATCCTGTCGGCACAGGCGACCATCCATTTTCGTGCGCGAGAGATTGCGCTCGATCGCCGTCAACGCCGCGGAGTTTTCTTCGACAAACAAAGCGGAGGCGGCGCCGCGGCTGAGCGCTTCGATACCGAGCGCGCCGGTGCCTGCGAAAAGATCGAGCACGCGCGCGCCTACAACCAGATCGCCGAGGCTGGAAAAAATCGCCGCTTTCACGCGATCCATCGTGGGCCGCACTTCGCTCTTCGGTACCTCAAGCCGGATGCCGCCTGCTGCACCGGCAATCACTCTCATGGCGATGCGGTCGGCGTGGCCGACACTTCCGGCACCGGGGTCGATTCGCCCGCGGCACTTTTCTTCTTCGCTTTCTCCCGTTTGCCGCCGCCCATGAAACTGCTGAGGAGGCTGCCCAAATCCTTCAGGTCGCGCCCAACCAATTTCTCCATCAAATTTGTTTTTGGGCGGTCGAGCGTTCCGCTCACCTGAAAATTCACCCCGGCGTAGCCCGCTTCCTCGATTGGCTGAAAATTGTCGCGGATGGCACGAAAGAGTTGCGAGCGAATTTTTTCATCGACGGCCAATTGGGATTCAAGGCGGAGCTGGCCTTCAAACGAGACCGTCCCGCTGGCGGAAAGCCGGATATTTTTTGAGCGCAAAATCAATTCGTCAATCGTCACCACGCCCGGGTTGATGTGATATTTCACTTCCGCCTGATCGAGGTGCAATTGGCGCAGGTCCTCGATTTGGAGCAACTGCCCGAGCATGACGAGCAAGCTGTATTGCTGCACCTGACCATCGCGCAAAATAATTTCGCCCGCGCCCGACAGCGCATTGGCATCGGCCGTTTTTCCGCTCGCCTCCAGGTGTCCCTCCAGACGGCCGGTGATTGTGCCCGCGGGCCCCCCCGCGTCCGAGACGATGCGATCGGCCTGCACTTCGCGAAAAGTCACACTCACGGTGAAGGGCGAATCATCGGCCTCAGGCAATAGAGTAAAGCGCCCGCCAATTTCGCCGCCGCCGGCGCGCGCGGTGATGCGCGACAAATCCATTTCATCGGGGTCGTAGCGCAGCGGCGACTGGAGTTCCTCCAGAAAAAATCGATCGCGCAATGACGTCTTCTTGATGCTGATTTTTCCACGAAGCTCATTCGCGTTGCGGAAGCTCGAGCGAAATCGCACGTCCTCAAAAGTGGCCACGCTTTTCGATTTGCCATCCAGAAAACGAAAACGGCCGCCCGTGAGATTGACGCGGCCAATCTCCGGAGTAAACGCCGCAGGCGCAGCCTCCGCCTGTGATCGAGCCGGTTCCGGCACGGGGGGGGCCGGCACCGTGGCCGGTGACGGTGCGACACTCGCCGCGACGGCTGCCGTCGCAGGCGCCGTCTGGAGCATCGTTTCAGCCACGGAGGGCAACCGCCATTTGCCCTCTGCGTTTTGCACCCAAACGACATCGGGCTTGATTAACGAAATTTCCTTGATCACGAGCCTCTGCGAAAAGAGCGAAGTGAATCGAATGCGCAGTCGAAATGTTTTCGCATCGAGAAAATTGCCAGCCAGACCGGGCTGTGTTTGCGGGATGGTGATCCCGCTCACCTTCAATCCCGCCCAGGGCGTGACGCTGATCCGCCGCAGATGCAGCGTGGCGCCGAGCCGTTGGCTGAGTTCATGCTGAATCCGGCGTTGTGTTCCCTGCGACTGCACATAGAGATTTACAGCCAGGAAAATGATCACCGCTACCGCCAACATGGCCGCCATGACGGTGAGCAAAAAACGGCCGATATTTTTCACGCCGCAAGGTTACGCAGCGCGAGTTTGAAGAAAAGACGAAAGCCCGAAGCCCGTTTCACGCTTTGAAGAATACCGTTGTCATATTCAATCCTTCGGCTCGGGGCGCGCGCGCCAGCCGCCAGCGATCCCGCATCGAATCGATCACGCGCGGGTCGATTCTGTGCGCAACTTCGCGCACCGGTGAGGCGGAAGCGCTCGCGCGCAACGCCGTCGCGGAAGGGTTCGAAAAAATCGTCGCCGCGGGTGGCGATGGCACGATCAATGAAATCGTTAATGGCATCGCGGGCAGCGACGTCGCACTCGGGTTGCTTCCGCTGGGCACCATGAACGTCTTCGCGACGGAGCTTGGTCTTCCCGCCAACGACCTCGGGCGCTGCTGGGAAATCATTCGGCAAGATCGGGTCCGCCCGATCGATCTTCCCAGCGCGAATGGTAAATATTTTGTCCAGCTCGCCGGCGTCGGGCTCGATGCGCAGGCGGTGAAAGAAACAAGTCGCGCCTTCAAACGGAACTTTGGGCCGCTGAGTTATCTGATCTCGGCGGCACAGATCGCCTCGCGCCAGCCGCCGCGCTTGCGCATCGAAGCGGAGAACGCCGTGACCGAGGAAGGGTCATTCGTCCTCGTCGGCAACGGCCGGCTCTACGGCGGCCGCCTTCCTTTTTTCAAACAAGCGCTCCTGGATGACGGGTTGCTCGACGTGCTCGTTTTCAAACGGCTCAACTATCTGGAAATCATCCGCTACCTGCAGAACGTGATTTTCACTTCGCAAATCACGGCGCCGGAGGTGGAATATTTCCAGACCAGCCGGTTGCACGTTAGCAGCGAAGAGAGCGTGCCGGTGGAAGTCGACGGTGAACTGATCGGAAACTGTCCCGTGGAATTTCGCGTGCGCGCCGGTGCGTTACGGGTCCTCACTCCCCCTTGAGTTCATTCACGTCGTAAGCCAGAAGTTGCCCGGTGGCCGTGGAAAAAAGTGCCG
Organism: Verrucomicrobiota bacterium; assembly: GCA_040003405.1. Lineage (GTDB taxonomy): Bacteria > Verrucomicrobiota > Verrucomicrobiia > Chthoniobacterales > UBA10450 > JBDUCP01. The sequence goes on along the minus strand of JBDUCP010000049.1, from coordinate 4,929 downwards.
CCTCCACCTTCATTTTCGTCATCGCTCCGACGGCTTTCCAATACGCGGCGATTTGTGCTCGATAGCGCCCGCGCAATTCATCGATCTTGTCGCGCGAAATGCGGTCCGTCTTCCAGTCGATGATCAGGCATTCACCGGCCGCTTCGTCGATCAGGAGCAGGTCAATCACACCTTCCACACACGTACGACTATCGCTGCTCCAAATGAATGGGAACTCAGCATGCACGCGTGTCTCTTTGCGCGAGAGGAAACGCGTTAGCACGGGATCGCTGAACAACTTTTCGCGGATCCGCTCCCAGTCCGTGGCGGATTGCTTTTCTTCGGGCGAGTCCGTCAGGTGCTGTCGAAAAATCTCGTCCGCCGCTTCAATTCCAGAATGCCATGGCAACCGCTGGAAGAGGGAGTGCCACCAGCGTCCGTAGAGCGTAGCGGGAGTGTCGGTGCGCGGCCTAACGACTGCGATCGCGATCTCGTCGTCGTATCCGCTGGGGTTGAACTTGTGCACGAATTCCGACGCACGCTTCGTGGCACTTCTGAGCTCGCGGGAACTTAAGGGCTCGATCTTCGCGACATTTTCTTCCAGTGAAGACGCAATCGCTTTGGATTCCGCTACGCTTTCGATCGTGCCGCTGCGCTGGTCGAACTCGCCGCCATATACATCGGCGCCGCGAACTAGCCGGCGCAGTTGCGCGGTTTTCGGAAGTTTGCCTTCGACGCTGGAAAAGATTTCCTGGTCGAGCGCGAGCACCAGCGTGTGCCGCGCGCGCGTCGTGGCAACGTAGAGCAGACGCTCGAGTTCCTGCTGCTGAGCGCGCTCGGTCGCGTCCTTCAATTCCTTCGATTTATCCTCCTTGCCGAGCGCAATCAACAATTCGCCGGTCTGGGGCGATTTTACCAAATGCGGATAAGGCGGCGATGGTGGGCGCAATTCGCGTGCGAGAAACGGTACGATCACAGCCTGCCATTCGGACCCTTTGGCTTTGTGCGAAGTGATCAGTTGAATCGCGTTATCGTCGGCGGAAAAACGGACCGCGCGCGCGGTCGTGAAATCGTTGCGTAACCGCTCGGCGAATTCCGCCAAAATTATTCCGCCCGCTTCCGCTTCGGCGGCCTGCGCGAGCAAGACTTCGAGCTCGCGCGCCAGGTCGCCGAATTCGGTCGCGGGCAACAAGAGAAGGCGTTCGCGCAATTGCGTCTCTTCAACGATGAGCGTGACCGCATCGAAAAGCGCGAGACCTTCCGCGCGTCGGCGAATTTCCGCGAGCGAGCGCAACTGTGACGAAATTTTACCCGTCGCCGACAACACTTCGTCGATGCGAAATCGCGTCCCCTGCGCTTCGGAAAAAACCGCGAGGTCGTGGTCGGACAGACCGAAGATTTCGCGGAGGACGCCGACGATTTCGTAGGCGTTGAGTGGATCGGTCATGATGATGCAGAGCGCCGTCAACCACGCGTAAGCCGGGCTGTCGCCTTTCACATCGCGTTCGGATTGGATCGCCACGGGCAAGCCCACCCGACGCAGCGCGGTCGCCATCGTCTGCAGCCAGGCCTTACGCGGACACAATATCGCGACCTCGCGCCACGAATCGGCTGAGAGCTTTTTCAGGCCAGCGTCTTGGATCCACGTCGCGAGATACTCCGCCTCGAGGCGCGCCTTCTGATAATCCTTCAGCTTTTTTCCATCGGGGATCAGTTCTTTCCCGAGTGGAACGCGAATCACTTTTCCGGGAAGAATGCCCGGACGTGGATGCAATTCGACGAAACGAACCTGCCCGTTGGCGTCGTTCAGAATTTCGCGAAACGTTTCGTTAACGAAATCCAACTGCTTCTGGTCGAGCCGGAACGTAACCGAAAACGTTAACGCCTCACCATCCGCATCGTGAATCAGCGCGTCATGCACGGCGCGGTAGTAACTCAGATCGGCGCGCTCGCGGTAGATCGATTGCTGGAAATCGCCGACCATACAAAAATGGCCCGGGCGCGGCGGCAGATGTCGATCTTGCAACCACTCACCCGTCGCTTCCGGCGGTCGCGTTGATTCAAGGAGCACAGAAAATTGCGCCGGCTCCGTGTCCTGCGCTTCATCGAGAATGACGCGAAGATTTTCCTCACGAATGCGCGCTGCTGCGATCGGATGCTGGAGTAATTCTTTCGCCAGCGCAATTTGATCGCCGTAAGTGACGAGTCCGCGCTCGAGCCGGAAATCGCGGTAATCGCGTTGCACTTCCGCGGCCACGCAGGTCGCGGCCGCGGCGACCCATTTTCGCAAAGGCGAAAATCTTTGCCGCCAAAGCTCGGTGAAATTTCCGGACATGCTGAAACAAACCGGCCAGCGCAAATATTCCCAATCGCCCGCGAAACGTTTTTCCCATTCACGCAATTCCGCCTGCGACTTACTGATCGTGTCCGAGCCGCGTCGGTCGGCCTGCGCGTAGACGTCGGCGAAATCCAGCGCCGGACACGGCGATAATTCCGGGACGCACAGGACTGCCGAACGTGCACGCCGCGCCAGTTCCATCAGGTCGCGCGCCTGGATCAGGCGCAAGAGTCGTGCGCGATCGTTTTTGCCTAACGAGTGACCAATTCGCGACTGCGTTTGCACGAATTCCTGCCACAAATCATCGTCAGCATCGCCCTGCAATTCGAGCGGCGAGGGCAACCCGAGATAATGACCGAAATCGGTCAGCAACTTCATGCAGAAGGAGTGGATGGTGCCGAAGAAGGCGCGATTGAAAGCGGTCTGCACTTCCGTTCCCAGATTCTCTTCGAGCAGAATTTGACGGGCGCGCTGCTGCATTTCATCCGCCGCGCGATTGGCGAAAGTGACGACGACTAATCGCGGCAAAATTTCCGTGGCCTTCGCCGAACGCGCGATCGACAAAACACGGTGCGTGATCGCCGTGGTCTTGCCGGAACCGGCCGACGCCACGACTGAAAAATTGCGGTCGAGCTCGCTGGCAAATCGCCCGCGCGCAGAGTCGTCGCTTGGCCTCACCATACTTCCCACTCCTCCTTTTCGAGCACGAGGTTCTCGTGGGTGAGCGCCCATTTATCTTCCAGGATGTCTTCGTCGATTTGCAGCGTCGCGAGCGGATAGGACGCGCCATAACCGAAAGCCGGCCGCACTTCGCCTTTCATCCCGAAGACGCCGGAGCGCTGCATCTCCGCAAGATCGGCGAAGACGTTGGTGTGCGGCGCGAGATCGGCGACGGTCAATTGCGGCGCGACGTTTTTCACCGCGAGCGAGAGAATACTCACACTCACTTCCGCGGCGCCGAGTTCGCGCAGCGCGAGCGAATACAATCCGAGCTGAAGGGTCGTGCCTTTGACCAGACTGTCGTGCAGATCGGAAGATCTCAGCGCCTGGGTCGATCCGGTTTTGTAATCGACGATCCAAATTTTCTGACCGGCAAAATCGGCGGCGTCATCTTGCGCAAGAACCAAATCAATCTGCCCACGCAATTGCAGCTCCACCTCGTCGGCTATTTTCACCGCGCCCTCGTTTCCGATCGGCAGTTCCGCCGTCATCCAACTCCAGCCTTCAGCACTCGCGATTTTTCCGCCGAGATGCCGCGCCAGGAACCGGGCATTCAGCCAGCCGGAATTCCACCAATCAGGAATAGATTTGCCTAACGAGGCACAGAGTGCTTGCAGGACGGCGCGGCGTTCATCGGCGGCCATGCAGACGCGCTGGTCGATCGCCGCCGACGACGGAAACGGAGCGAAAATCTTTCCTTCTTCCGTTTCGCCAATGCTCGCGAGCCAGCAATGCACCCATTTGCCACTCGTCGCCGCCCACGGATTCGCGGTGTCGTCCGGCGGCTTGAGGCCGAGATAGCGCTTCATCCAAATAATCGCGGGCGACGAAACCATGCGTTCGAGATCGCTCACACTCAGCGGGGGGCTGGGCCTATACGACTCGTTAGGTCGCAAGGCGAAATCGTATTCGCCCGCTGGCTTCGAAACATCACGACGCGTGTTGAAGGCGATCAGCGTTTGTTGCACCGCCGCGCCCGACGGCCCAATCGTGGGCAACAGCACGGTTTCGCGGCGCAAATTTTTCAGTGCCGCCTGGGTGAGCGGCTTGCCTTGCGTCTTGAAATAAAGCTGAGTGAAACACTCGCTCGGATTCCAGAAACGTTCCGGCGCATCTTCCTGCATTAGGCTCGCGGCCAACGCGACATTTGCGGTGGCTGATTCGAGCAGCGCTTGAAATTGTCGATGCGCGATCTGCCGCTGCTCCGATGGCCCAAGGTAGAGCGTGTGACCGTCGCGAACGCTGGTGTGCCCCTCGCCCTGGTTGCCCTGGCGTGCTGCCCGCCGGTTGAGCTGGCGGATGCTGCGATTGAAGTTTTGGATTTCCTCTTCGCGCGCAAACTCGCCTCGTTCCGCAGGCGGCCAGCTTCCCTCGTTCATGCCGGCGAAAATGAGATGCGACCACTCTTGTGATTGCGCCTGCGCGATGGTCAAAAGATGCACGCGTGCGTAAGGATGATCACCGGACGCCTCCCGGCCCGCACTGAAGGTGGATGCGATCTCCTCCAGCCATCGCAGATACAAGCTTCGCGAAAAACTCGCCTCGACCTTGTCTGCCCACTGGTGGCTTCGACTCGCAATTTCCGTCGCGTGTTGCTTCCAGCCCATTCGCGCAAGCGCGCTCTCGGTCGCATCGAGGAATTCCCCAAAACGCCCGCGCGCAGGAAGAAACTCAATTAGATGAAGTGCTTTCGCGACCTGCTGACTTTGCCCCCTCGTCTCCGCGCCACAGAATTTCTGCAAAACGGAGAGATCGTCGATCAAGACCTCGGCGTGTGCCGAACGAAGCGTCCTTTCAATAACGTGGATGCTTAGCCCCGGAAATACTCCGTCGCGATCTTGCCGTGCACTCAGAAAACGAAGCAGTGAGTTGAGACGCGGCCCGCGTTGCAG
>JBDUCP010000001.1:0-33053 GCA_040003405.1 Verrucomicrobiota bacterium | reverse complement strand
GAAGAATTCCCGGATGCGCTCGGGTTTCCTGGTGGCGAGCGAGCGGATAAGCGACGGCCACGCGCGAACCAGCGCAGCGAGCGCGCCGAGCCGGCGTTGGGGATGATTCAGTGGCCGACTTCCACTCAGTCGCCAGAGTTTCGGCGGCAACGCGAGACGCTGCATCTCATCGCGGTGCGGCCACCAGCGGTCCCAGAGTTTTCTCAGATAATCACGTGTGCCTGGCGCGTAGACGGCGAGGTCTGAGGCTTCGAGAAAACCGGCCGCGCCGAAGAGGATCGCTTCCGTGTCGTCGCCTTGTTTGCGCAGGAACGCGAGCGGCAGGCGCTGGGTCAGAAGAGTGAAGGCGAGCTTGTTCTGTTTGTAGCCGAGGGCGGCAGCGATCTCTTGAAAGAGAGTCTGATCGCGTCCGTGACTTTCCACGATGGTCTTGATCCGCGCAGCCTTGCGTTGCAGGCGAAATTGCGAGGCGGCGGTGAGAATATGGTTGAGCCGGTCTTCCGCCAGATCTTTCAGCGGCGCCTGGCAACGGCCGGGACGCGCCAGCGGAACAATCGCGGAGAACGAGTCCGCCAAAGTATCGGGATCGACCCGCAGCTGCGGCACGTTCCGATTGGATTGGGTGCGGGTGAAAAAGGCGCGCTCGCTTTGTTGCACGAAGACGTGGAGAACCGCGTCGTCGAAAGCGGGATTGGTGGCGTGACCATGCGTTTCCCAGCTTCGATCCGCCAGGTCGAACTCGACCGTGCCACGGATCGGATCGCCGACATTGAGGCGAATGACGGCGTCGGAAAAATCGGGACCGGCTTCGCGATTCCAGGTGCCGAACTGGACGATCTCGATGTCGTCGCCGGAAACAGAGCGAAAGTGTCTACCGAAATCGCCGGCGAACCAGCGCGCCTGTAGTTCCAATTCGCCTGGCGTGCTTCGCGCGGGAAAGAGCGCGCGTTCGTGGACGCGCGCGGAAGCGCGGAGCTCGGCGTAACGATCGGCAAGCAGCATCGGGGAGAGGAGGGATTGTGGAGAATCGAGGGGCGTTTGACGAGAAAAAAGCTCCAAGCACGAAGCTCCAAGCACCAAGCTCCAGAGAAGCTCCAAACCAAACACCAAACACCAAAACAGCGTGCCGGGTGCCTTTGAAGTTTGGAGCTTGGTGTTTCTCTGGTGCTTGGAGCTTGGAATTTGGAGCTTTCCGGACGTCCCTCGCCGTCTGCGCGGCTCGCAATGACAGCGCTTCGGGGCGCAGCAAACTACACGTGCGCCACGGGCTCCGGCGCCAGAGTCTCGATGGCCGGCGGCAAAGTCGGGCGCTGGCGCAGATATTCCGCGATCTGCTCCACTAGTGGGCCGCGCGAGCGCGTAAACATGAACGCGTATCTGGGTCCGCGGCCCTCGGTAGGAAAAATAACGAGATTCTCCGAGAGAAACTGTGACTCGTGCGAGATGGTCGTTTCCTCCAGCTCGATCGTTTGAGAAAAGGGCCGGAAAGTTTTTCGCGCCACGAAGACAAGCTTGTGCGGCTCTTCGTTCGTGGCGACGAGCGCGCCGAAAAGATTCGCCGGAATCCTGTGCCCGCGGCCGCTGATGCAGGGCACGGCCCAGGCGATCGTTTCTCCGAGCACGTTTTGTTTGCTAAAGATCGGGCCGAGCCGGGCGGGGAGCGCGATGGGCAAGGGCGAGGAACGACGCAGATCGGCGGGGCCGTTCAGTTTCGTCAAGGCGAGCCAGAGCTTGGCTCTGATCGAGCGGAGGACTTTCGGTGCGAAGTAGAGAAACGCGGCGATGGCGAGCGCGAAAAGCGAGATGGCCAGAATTGGATTGTAATGAAGGAGGGCAAGACCGCCGAAAACCGTGACGTCTTCCGCCACGCTGAGCCCGATGTTGGAAAACGGTTCGGGCGAACTGTTCGCGACCAGGCGCGTGGATGCCTTCGCGGTGTGCGTGACGAGACTGGTGGTGCCCGCCAGGAGGAGGACGAGCGCGTTCACGACCGCGCTGGAATGACCCAGCACCTGGAGCCCGATCAACGCGCCACCGATCGGCCGGATGATGGTGTGCACGGCGTCCCACGCGGAATCGATCCACGGAATTTTGTCGGCAAAAAATTCGAGGAAATAGAGAACGCCCGCGATGATGACGATCCAGGGATGGCCGAGGACTTCGAGCGAATGATAATTCGGCGAGAGGACGATCCAGTGCTGGTTGATGGCGAGGCCGGTGACGAAAACCGTGAGGTAAAGATTAACGCCGGCGAGACAAGCCAGACCGAGCGCGACACTCAGGAGGTTGAATCTATCCACGCGGAAGTATGGAGCCACATGGTGACTTGTCACGCGCCTAAAGGTCGCTGCCATATTGCAGCCGAGGGTCAGTGCCATTACAGTTTTCCATGGGACGTTTATCCCTCGCCTGTGGGACTCTGGCACTGATCTCAATTATCCTCGGCAGCCGGACGTCCCTGGCGCGGCCGCAACCGCCGGGGGTCTTCACCGGCCCTGATATCCTTCGCTATTTCCAACATATCTGGGTGCCCGACTATCCGTGGGCGGCTCGCAGGAATAGAGTATCGGGGAGGGGAACTTATCGCGCGTACGTTCAACCAAGCGGCAAGGTGAGTCGCGTCGTCGTGGTTCAGAGTGCTGGATTACGTGAGTTGGACGACGCCGTCGTGCACGCCGCAATGGGCTGGCGAGCAAAGCCAGGCAAGAAGAGAGAAATTGATTTTCCCATGGCGTTTGTCCCGCCTGCGAGGTGACTGACCTCTCGCTGCGAGGGTTGACGAGGCTTAGCTGGACTTAGTGCCGTTGTTGACGGCTCGTAGGGCCGTGGCTACAGCAAAGCATGCTCGACATCCGCCTCATTCGCGAACAGCCCGACCTGGTGAAGACCCGGATCGCCACCCGCGGGAACGCCGAGGATGTAGCGAGGATCGATCAGGTGTTGCGCGTGGATGCGGAGCGCCGCCAGGCGGAGACGGCTTTGCAGCAACTTAATGCCGACCGGAAAAGATTAAGCAAAGAGATCGGCGGGAAACGCGCGCGCGGCGAAGCCACGGAAGAAATCGAGACGCAGGTGCGCGGGATCGGCGATCAGATTGCCCTGCTAAACGAGCAGACAACCGCGGCGGACGAGCAACAGAAGCAAATACTGCTCGCGCTTCCAAACCTGCCGCACCCGGCCGCCACGATCGGGAAAGATGCGAGCGAGAACCCAGTGGTGCGAAGCTGGGGCGAGAAGCCCGACTTAAAGGGGCCGATTCTGGATCATGTCGCGCTCGGGACGAAGTTGAAACTTTTCGATCCGGACCGCGCGACGAAACTGAGCGGCAGCGGATTCATTTGCTTCACCGGCGCGGGCGCGAAACTGGAGCGGGCGCTGATAAATTTCATGCTCGATCTGCACACGCGCGAGCACGGTTATCTCGAAATGAGTCCACCGTTTCTCGTCCTGCGCGATTGCATGATCGGCACGTCGCAGCTCCCGAAATTCGAGGAGGACATGTACGGACTGGAAGAGAACCAACTCTTCCTCGCGCCGACGGCCGAGGTGCCGGTGACGAATTTTCATCGCGAAGAAATTCTGGCGACGGTGGAGGTGCCGAAAAAATATGTCGCCTACACGCCCTGTTTCCGCCGCGAAGCGGGCTCAGCTGGCCGCGAAACGCGCGGGATCATTCGCGTGCATCAGTTCGACAAGGTGGAGCTGGTCAAGATTACCGCGCCGGAAAGTTCCTACACCGAACACGAATCGCTCACGGCGGACGCGGAGCGAGTATTGCAGCTGCTCGGTCTCCATTATCGCGTGATCGAATTGTGCACGGGCGACTTAACTTTCGGCTCGGCCAAGACGTATGACATCGAGGTCTGGTCGCCGGGACAACCGCGCGCAGTAGGTGCGGCGACGCAGTTCGGCGCGTATCTGGAAGTTTCGAGCTGCTCGAACTTCGAGGAATACCAGGCGCGCCGGATGAATTTGCGGTTCAAAGACGCCGAAGGAAAAAACCGGTTCTGCCACACCTTGAACGGTTCGGGCGTGGCGCTGCCGCGATTGTTCGCCGCGCTGATCGAAACTTACCAGCAACCGGACGGCTCGGTTCGGGTCCCGGAAAAATTGCAGCCGTACTTCGGGGCGGCTGAGATTCGTTGATCGATCACGAGCAGGAGCACGAGCACGATTACGAAGAAGAGGCGTCCTTGCCTGCGAAGAGATCGAGCTGGCCGGGATCGGCGGAGGCGATTTCGGCGGGCGAGGGAAGGGGAAGCTCGAAGCCGAGCCGATTTGCGAGGCGCTGGCAAGTCTCGGGCGCGAAACCTTCGAAGTGATTGTTGACGAAGGTCCAGACGTTACGCGTATCGTCGAGATGCCGTTCGATTTTGATCGCCCAGCTCTCGAGCGCGGCTTCGCGTTTCCAAAGCAGTTTTCCGTAACGATGCACCCGCTCGCCGTCGTGATCGTATTTCGTGGTGTAATCACCGAGAAGCCGGACGTAGAGAAAATCGGTCGTGCGCGGAAGGAATTCGAAGGGCGCGAGATTGCGCTCGTTCAGCGGGCTGGTATCGGCCCAAACCCAGCAGACGCGATGCTTTTCCAGCAGGTGAATGATTTGCGGCCGATGCCATCCGGCATGGCGGAACTCGATCGCGAACCGGAAATCGCGCGGGAGTTGCTCGAGAAATCCGCGTAACGCGGTGCGCCCATCTTTCGGGGAAAAGGAGGGCGGCAATTGAATCAGGATGACTTGAAGTTTCTGGCCGAGCGGTTCCAGGGCCTGAAGAAAGGCGGTGAGCTGCGCGCTGCAATCGCGCAAGCGGCAGTCATGCGTGATGTCGCGCGGCAATTTGCAGGCGAAACGGAAGGATGCCGGAGTGTGTTCCGCCCAGCGGCGCACGCTCGCTTCCGGCGGTGCGTGGTAGAAGGTGGAATCGACTTCAATCGCGGGAAAGTAGTGCGAATAGAATTCCAGCCAGCGCGCCGGCGGCAGGTCCGCGGGATAAAAGCTGCCGCGCCATTCCTCAAAACTCCAGGCGCAGGCCCCGAGCCGGATTTTTTGCTGTGCCGTAAGATTCAATGGACCTCCAAAGTAATCGCTTCCGCCCTCGGGGAAAGCTGTCTTGGAGGCGGCCGGCCGACCCGGTTGGCCCGCCATTAGTTTTCCCGGGCCAGCTTGACTGGGCCTTCAAGGTAGCTACCCTGCGCAACGCGATGAAATCTCCATTTCGCATCCTTTTTTTGCCCGCACTGCTTTGCCTCGTCATATCCCAGGTGGCGACGGCATCCGTAATCTTCAAACCTGGCGAGAAGGCGAAGTACGTGACGCCGGGCGAGGAGGAGGTAGGCGGCAACGCGCAGCAGCTTTTCTCGAGGGCCCAGGAGGCGGAGAACGGTGGGAATTTTAAACGAGCGATCAAGATTTACAGCCAGCTCGTCCGCCGGCACCCGAAGGACACGCTCGCTTCCGGTTCGCTTTATCGCATGGCGCAGTTGCAGGAGCAGGTCCGGGATTATCTCAAAGCCGCGCAAAGCTACGCCGTTCTGGCCGAGAAATTCCCCAAGAGTCAGCACTTCGACGAATCGATCGAGGCTCTTTTCCGGATCGGTGAAATGTATCTCCAAGGGCAAAAAGTTAAAATCCTCGGCTTTCCGATCAAGCCCTCGATGGATCGCGCCCTGGACATTTTCGCGGCCATCGTGCGCTCCGCCCCGTACGGGAAATACACCGCGCGAGCACAGTTCGACATTGGACGCGCTCGGGAAAAACAAGGCTCGAATGAGCTGGCCATCGCCGCCTACCAGGCCGTAGTCGAAAAATTCCCAAATGATCCAATCGCCGCCGACGCGCAGTACCAGATCGGATACATCTGGGCGCAGGCCGCACGTTCCGGCACCTACGATCCCGCCGCGACAAAAAACGGCAAGATCGGCTTTGAAGACTTTCTCTACCGGCATCCCAACAGCGAGAAAGCGGCGCAGGCCCGGGAGAACGTGAAAATGCTCGAGCACAAGCAGACCAGCACCGCCTTCCAGATCGCCAAGTTTTACGACAAGCAAAAGTTTTATCGCGCGGCGGCGATCTATTATAACGATGTTATCCGACAGCAGCCGGGGTCGGAAGAGGGCGAGAGAGCCAAAAAAAGAATCGCCGAACTGCGCCAAAAAATCGGCGATGCCAAACTCCAGCCCGCCTCGGTCTCGGCGGCCACGGCTAACAAGAAAAACAAAAAGACCACGGAAGGACCCGGCTCCAATTCCCAGAGGCAAACCTCGCCCAACGACGCGCCGCTCCCGGCGCCGGACAGCGATGTCTCTCTGCCGCCACCGGCTTCGCTTTTGCCCGACACGACCACCGCGCCTCCATCGTCTACGACCGACCCCTTGCCCACGCCTTCGCCCTCGCCGACACCCGACGCGGCGGCCACGCCGTAGTCGTGAAAAAGGCATTCTCTACTTTCCTGTTCGCAGCTTTTTTGAGCGGATGCGCAGGTTACCATGTCGGGCCCGCTACTCCGGCCTACCTGCGCGATATCCATTCCATCGCGGTACCGACTTTCCGCAACGGAACGCTCGTTCCCCGGATCGAGGCTCTGGTCACCGGCACGGTGATCAAGCAATTCCAACAGGACGGGACTTTTCGGATCGCGAATGCAGATAATGCTGATGCGATCCTGAAAGGGGAAATCGTGGGCCTTAGCCGGTCTCCCGCGCGTTCCGTTCGGGGCAACGTTCTCGCGACGGTCGAATTCAATTTGGGACTGCGGGTTAGTTACACTCTCATCGGCCGCGATGGGCAAACGATTAAGACTTCGGGACAGGCGGCGGGCGGAACCAATTTTTTCGTGGGTTCCGATGTGAGCACCGACGAGCGTCAGGCCTTGCCCCTCGCAGCCGAGCAGTTGGCGATAAACCTGGTCAGCCAATTGACTGAGGGTTGGTGATGCGCAATGAAAGGCCAGCAAAAGTTGTGGGGCATCCTCAACGACAAGCTGGACATGTTGCGCGCCAGCAATCTCCTCCCTGAGGCGATCCGGATCGGGGAGACTGCACTCGAGCTGGCCGAGCGCGCTTTCAAACCGGGCGAAAGCGGTTACGCGTTAAGCCTGGAAAAACTCGGGCAGCTCCACGACCAGGCCGGCGACCGGCTCGCGGCCAAGCCTTACCTGATCAAGGCGCACGCCCTGATCGAAAAAGCCGAGCCCGTGGATGAGCGCGCGCTCTTCCGTTCGGCCCGGCGGCTCGGTTTTCTCTGCGATAATCTCGGCGAAACCGATGCGGCCATCGGCTACTACGAGACTGCTTTCAAGGCCGGCTCCAAACTGGAGGACATTCCGTATTCCGATCTCGGGACGATGTTGAACAACGTCGCGTTGATTTATCGCAAGACCGGGCGGCAGAAAGCGGCGGAACCGTATTACCTCCACGCTCTTGAGATTTACGAAAAGCAGCTCGGGCCGGACCACCCCGATGTCGCTTCCGTGCTGAACAACCTCGCTGTCTTTTATACGAACGAGCGCCGTTTCGCCGAGGCGGAAAGGACGCATCTGCGCGCGCTGGCCATTCGCGAGAAGGCGCATCCGCCCACCCATCCCGACATCGCGCAGTCGAAGTGCAATCTGGCCGTGGTTTATCATTCCAATGGCGATTACGCACGGGCCTCGGAGCTTTACCGCGCCTCGATCAAGACCTGGGAAGAAGCGACGGATAAGCCGCCGGAAGATTATGAAATTGTCGCCTCGAACTACGCCGATCTCCTGCGCTCGTTAGGCAAAGCCCGGCAGGCGAACCAGCTCGAAGAGCGCGCGCGCAAGAAGCGCCGCGTCTAGTTGGATTGCGCTTGCGCCAGCACGCCGGGCGCGCACCTTAGCAACCGCCGATCAGCTCACGTGGCGGAATGGCAGACGCGTACGGCTCAGGACCGTATGGGGAAACCCGTGGAGGTTCGACTCCTCTCGTGAGCACTTCGCCGCCCGGACGCCCTGTTTGTTTCAGGCATTCTTCTTTTCGCGGTAACCATGTTGCGCCGAACATTATGCTTCCCGGTTTCCAGCGGGATTGGAGGATGCCTTGCAGGAGGAGATAAGAGAAGTAAGGCGGCGCGCAGGTGAATGAATCCCGTCGACTGAACTTAACGCGCCGGCATTCCTGCGACTTAAGCAGGTCTCACCGTGTTCGCATATTCCAGTAAAGCCGGGACCAATTCGTCCGCGACGACGATGTGATGGATTCCGTCTCGGTGCCCTTCCAGGACGATTACCGTAGCCGTTCCCGTATCGACCCGGGCGAAATCGCAACGCCATCCCTCAGCGGTCAGCTCCGCCGCGACCATGTTCCAATATTTTTCCGGCTTTGCGCGATCGGCCATAACCGAGGGAATCGCGCGCCTGAGTGAAATTGGATTCGTTCGTCTTTTATTTCTTCGCGGGAGCGTATTTCCAATGGCGCGCCTTGCCTTCCGCGAGCCATTCGATCGAAGTCGCCAATCGTTCGCCGCGCGTCTCCTCTCGCTTCGCTTCGGTGACCCATTCCAGGTAATCCCGCTGCTTGCTCGGGGCGAAAGCTTGGAAGGTTTTCCGGGCCTTCGCATTTTTCTTCAACGCGGCGGCGAAATCGGGCGGGACCGCCAATGGCTCTCGCTTCTTGGGCTGGGTGCGACCGGGCCCTTTGATCCCGGCTTCATTTAACGCCGCGGCTTTCTTTACATAACCGGCGAGCGTCTTCTCGTTAGGCAAATCGGCGATCGACTTGATGCAACCGAAGCTACCCATGCCCGTTTTTTCCGCGGCCCGGCCGTCATCGATCACGAGCGATCCCTTCCAAAAACCAAACGCGCAGTGTTGTTTGAACGCCGCCATTCCAGCGAGGATGCCTTTGTGGTCGAAGTGAGGCATCGACCATTTGATCGTCTCCTCTACGTTCGGACAACCGGCGTGCACGACCTTGCGCAAATGCTTCAGGATCGGTTTGGCGAAAGCTGGCGCCTTGGCGATGTAAGCGTCGATTCTCGGATCTTTGGTGGCCATGAAATGCCTTTCGCGTTAGTGGGGACGGCGAGATTACAACGCCCCAAAACTTTTTGTCGAGTCGCAAGGCCCAAACTGATACCCTCCAAATCCCATGGATGGCGTTGTTGTTATCGTCGCGTATCGGCCGAAGCCCGGCCGCGAGAAGGAAATTCTAGAACTCGTGCGCAGTCGCGTGCCGACCTTGCTCGCGGAAGATCTCGTGACCGATCGCGCGCCCATGATCATGCGCGCAAAAGACGGCACCATCATCGAGGTCTCGGAATGGAAATCGCGTGAAGCCATTGAAGCGGCGCACAAGAATCCTCGTGTCCTGGCGATGTGGGATAAATTCTTCGCCGTCTGTGATTGCGTGCCGTTGAAGATGGTTCCTGAAGCCGAGATGATGTTTGCCGGCTTCGAGCCGGTAGACTGAATTGTTGGAGACGGCCTGCCCTCAGGCCGTTTCACCTCCGGCACGAGGGCGTGCCGGCTCCAGTTGAGCGCTCACCGGCAGAACTTTTCTTGAAAAGGGAGGAGCGCGTCGCTATTTAACCGGCGACTCTTTTCACGCCATGGCCCAAGCACAAACCACCACCATGCCGACGCGTGGGTTCGGCCAAACCATGCGCCCGGACGCGTGGTGGGTGCAGCCGCTCCTGGTTTTTCTCGGGCTTTCGACTTTCATCGTTTACTCCACCTGGGCCGCGTTCCAGGGAAGTCACTATTACTTCGGCGCGTATCTCTCGCCGTTTTATTCGCCGGAGATTTTCGGCGCGTCGCCGCATAGTTTGTTCGGACCAAAACCCGCCTGGTGGCCGGGCTGGCTTTTGTTTTCGCCGGCGCTGCTGATCCTTTGGGCGCCGGGCGGATTTCGACTCACCTGTTATTATTATCGCGGCGCTTATTACAAAGCGTTCTGGGCCGACCCGCCCGCCTGCACCGTGGGGGAACCGCGAAAGACCTACCTCGGCGAACGTTCGTTTCCGCTCATCATGCAAAACGTGCATCGCTACTTTCTCTATCTCGCGATCCTGTTCGTCATCGTGCTGGCGACCGACGTTTGGAAAGCGCTCTGGTTCACAGATGCGGCCACGGGAAAAACTTCGTTCGGTATCGGCGTGGGCACGATCGTGCTCGCCTTGAACGTTTACTTGTTAGGCGCGTTCACGTTCGGCTGTCATGCCTTGCGCCATTTGATTGGCGGCTTTCGCGATCAGCTTTCGAAATCACCCACCTGCTATCAAGCCTATCGTTGCGTGAGCTGTTTCAATCGTCGGCACATGCTCTTTGCGTGGCTCAGTCTGTTCTGGGTCGGGTTCAGCGATCTTTACGTGCGCCTTTGCTCCATGGGTATTTGGCATGACCTGAGGCTCCTCTAAAACCAGCCTCATGGCCGAATATCAAACTTTTCAGCACGACGTTCTTGTCATCGGCGCGGGTGGCGCGGGCTTGCGTGCGGCGATCGAGGCGTCGACCGCTGGCGTTTCGGTCGGGCTCATTTGCAAATCGCTTCTCGGAAAAGCGCACACTGTCATGGCCGAAGGTGGCATTGCGGCCGCTCTGGGGAACGTCGATGATCGTGACAATTGGAAAGTCCATTTCGCCGACACGATGCGCGGGGGCCAATATGTAAATCAGTGGCGCATGGCGGAACTGCACGCGAAGGAAGCCCCTGATCGCGTGCGCGAACTGGAAGCTTGGGGCGCGGTATTCGATCGCACCAAGGACGGCCGGATTCTGCAAAGAAATTTTGGCGGACACCGGTATCCGCGTCTGGCGCATGTCGGCGATCGCACGGGTCTGGAAATGATTCGCACCTTGCAGGATCACGGCATTCATCAAGGGATCGAAGTTTACATGGAACACACGGTCCTCGGTTTACTGAAAGAAGGCGATCGTGTCGTGGGCGCGTTCGGCTACGAGCGGGAACGCGGCCGTTTCAAGATCTTTCGCGCCAAAGCGATCGTGCTCGCGACCGGCGGGCTGGGGCGCGCTTACAAGATCACCAGCAACAGTTGGGAATCGACCGGCGACGGCCTTTCCCTCGCCTACGAAGCGGGCGCGGAATTGATCGACATGGAGTTCGTCCAGTTTCATCCCACCGGCATGATCTGGCCGCCGAGTGTTGTCGGAATTTTGGTGACCGAAGGCGTGCGCGGTGAGGGCGGAATCCTCACGAACAAGGACGGAAAGAGATTCATGTTCGAGCAGATTCCGGAAAATTATCGAGAGCAAACAGCCGATAGCCCGGAGGAAGGCTGGCGCTATTGTCAGGGAGACAAGAACGCGCGTCGCCCCCCGGAACTATTGACGCGTGATCATGTCGCGCGCTGCATTGTGCGCGAGATCAAAGAGGGCAGGGGAAGTCCGCACGGCGGCGTCTATCTCGACATCGCCTGGATTAAAGAAAAAATGTCGAATTCGGCCGAGCACATCAAGAGGAAATTGCCGAGCATGTATCATCAATTCAAGCAACTGGCCGACATCGACATCACCGAGCAACCGATGGAAGTCGGTCCGACCACGCATTACGCGATGGGCGGCATTCACGTTCATCCCGACACCCAGATGTCGCGCATCCCCGGTTTGTTCGCCGCCGGCGAATGTGCGGCCGGGATCAACGGCGCGAATCGCCTCGGGGGAAATTCGCTTTCGGACATCGTCGTGTTTGGTAAACGCGCCGGCGAATACGCCGCGAAATTCGCGCAAGAGAACTCGTTAGGCCAGATCGATCAGGGACAGATCGGCCGAGTCGAGAAGGAAGCGGTCGCGCCGTTTGAGAGATCGAACGGCGAGAATCCCTATTCGGTCCAGCGCGATCTCCAGGAAGCGATGCAGGATCTCGTCGGCATTGTGCGAACCGAATCGGAAATGCGGACGGCGTTGGAGAAGTTGAAAGGGTTTTGGGAACGGGCGAACCGCGCCGGTGTGGTCGGTCATCGCGAATTCAATCCCGGCTGGCACACCGCGCTGGATTTGAGAACGCTGCTCACCGTGTCCGAGGCGATCACGCGCGCCGCGCTCGAACGGAAGGAAAGCCGCGGCGCGCAATTCCGCGACGACTATCCGGAGAAGGACGATCATTTCGCCAAAGTGAACACGATGATTTCCAAGGCCGAGGACGGCTCGATGCAGATCCGTTTGGATCCCCTTCCCGAGATGCCGGACTATCTCAAGCAAGTGATCGAGGAGATGAAGTGAACCGCGCCTCGCTTGTCGGCGCCAGAAAATAATCGAACGACCTAGGGATCTTTTTGTCTGACCTTCCACTATGATAAAATTCAAAGGATTAGCTTTAATTGCCGCGGCAGTGTTCGCGGTCACATCCGCCTATGCGGGGGACAAGGCCTGCTGCGCGGCGCACGGGAAAACCGCCAAGATGGATTGCTCGAAGACTTACGCGCAACTCAATCTTACCACCGAGCAGAAAACAAAACTCGAGACGGCGGAAGCCGATTGTAAGAAGGCCGGGTGCACCAAGGAAAGCATGGAGAATTTCATGAAATCCGCGGAAGGCATCATGACGAAGGAGCAATTCGCCACCTTCAAGTCGAAGTGCAGTATGGAGCACGCCGAGAAGAAGCAGGGCTAGATTTTAATCTCGCAGGCAGGAAAGGCGGAGACGTAATTGTCTCCGCCTTTTTTTGCGACGTGCCTAACGACTTCAGCGATCAAAGCCGTTCGCGACGACGACGCGGCCGTCGCGGATGAGGGCGGCACGCGTATGTTTGCCGGGTCGCCCCCGATCGTTCGTGCTGAAGAGGACGAGATAGCCGTAGATTTTACGTCCGCCCGCTCCCGGCAGATCGGCGGGCTTCGGTTCCGTTTGCCATTCGATTTTTGGGTCCGCCGGATTATTGAGCTTGGTCTTTAGCCACGAGGTGATGATTTCTTTGTAGTTGGCCGGGAAGTTTCCATAAATCGACGTGGCGGTTGGAAGGGGCGTGAGAGCCGGAATTGGTGTGATGGGAGGCGGCGCGACGGGCACTTCCTGTGGCTGGGAAAATTCGGATGGGGACGTTGCGGGTACGCTGGCGGCAGCCGATGGCGCGGCTGCCGGCGCGGTCGAGACGGTGGTTGAGACCAGACATTTCTGGAGCAGATCGGCGAGCCGCCAGCCCGCCTTCGGCAACTCAGCCGCGACGACGCGGGCGGCCCAGTCGCGATAGGAGAGATTGTCGGGCATCGGCTTTTCCGTCGCCGTGCCGACAGCGAGGACGCCGCCATCCTTCTGTGTAGTGGGTGTCACGGATTGCAGGAGCAAACGTTCGTGAGCGGCGCGCGCGATCGGCAAAATTTCATCAGCCCAGGCTTCGGCATAATTTTTCGCATCCATCGCCGCCGGCATGCGCCAGCCAGCCGGCTCCTGCGTGGCAAATTTGTGCACGACTTCTTTTTCGGCACTACCCATTTGCACTTTGCGCTCATCCTTTTCCATCACACCCAGATCTCCGGGGAAAAGCGCGGCGACTGTGTCACTGTCCCAGAAGCCATGTAATTTCTTGCCCTTCCCACCGTCGGAGGTTTGCAGCGAAATGGAATTCCCCCCTTGGTCTTCGACATAGGGTTGGCCCAGATCGGGATTAATTTTTTGCCCGCTCTGATCGAAATACTGCGCGCCGACATGGAGGGGCTGGTGAATATCGCCGAGATAATGCGCCAGCAGAATAATGGCGACGGCTTTGGTGATCTTCCGCGGATTTCCCTCCGGAATTTCTCCCCGTAAAACGCCGACGCAGTACGTGATCATGTGCACGATGTCCCATTGGCTGCGCCCCACTTTTCCGGCCGAATACTTGGCGGCCTCGACCGGCACATCGGTGTAATGAAACCAGTGATGCGACGGTATCGGCGAAGTCTGATCGTGCATCGGCTGGTTCGCGCTCCAGAACGCGCGCAGTTGTCCGGCAATGCGCGGCCGGCTGGAAAAATAACCGGCATTTTTCGGATCTTCGACGCCCTTCTTATCCCAGCCCTTGATCGTATCGGGAACTTGCGCCGCCTCGCGCAATGTCATGCCGTCGAGAATCTGCGCGACCTTCTGGCCGGTGGGGGTATTGGCTAAGCGCTCGTCCGCAATCGCGCCGACGATGTGGTGACCATCAGGGCCGTAACCGAAAACAGACGCGGCTGTAACCAGGCAAACCAAAAGGGAGCAAAGTAAAGTTTTTACCACTGCTATTTTTGCTCGAACAGATCGGGGCGTATGACGCGTTCGCCTTTCATGAGCACAATCGAAATGGAAGAGAGCGCGTGTACGTCCTGAAGCGGATTGCCATCCACGACAAACAAGGTTGCTTCTTTCCCTTTTTCGATCGTGCCGGTGCGCGAATCGGCGCGCAATAATTTCGCGCCATTGGAGGTGGCGGCTTGGAGCGCGATGTCGATTGGGATTCCGGCCGCAACCCAAAGTTCAATTTCGTGCTGCACCGTCGGCCCGTGCATCACCAGAAAATTTCCAGCATCGGAGCCGGTCACGAGCATCACACCCGCGCGCCAGGCCTTCATTAAATTCTTGCCGCCGATTTCAAGCGACATCGGGTAATGACTGATGCCCTCGCGCAGGGCCTTAAATTGATCGCTGCGCGCGGCGTTTTCTGTCCCGGCCAGCAAATCCTTCGGCGCGACTTGCTGCACGAGCGAACGCTTCAGCAATGTCGTGTCGCTCCTGGCGAAGTTTGTGAAACCTTCGACCACACTCATCGTCGGATCGTAGGCGATGCCTTTCGCTTTCATCTGCGCGAATGCTTCGTCGGGAATTTCCTCGCTGAAGGAACCATGTTCGATCGAATTCGCGCCGATGCTGATCGCATCCGCCACGTCGCGATTGTCCGCGGTGTGAACAGCCACCGGCAATTGCCGCGCATGAGCTTCATCGGCGACCGCGCGCAAAATTTCCACGTCCATGCGATTGAAGGAATGCCCCGGCACGCCCGCATCCAGAATGCCTTTTATGGCATTGACTCCGGCGTGCGCCAATTCATCCACCTGTGTGCGCCCTTCCTCCGCGCTCTTCGGCAGACGCACAAATCCCGCGAGCAATCTGGAGCGAAATGCCTCCGGCACATTCTTGAAATACTCGGTGCCGTGTCCGCCTTCCGCGGTGAAGAGCGGGCCGCAAAAAAATAATTCAGTTCCGAGCTTTTCGCCGGTGCCAAATTTTTGGCGCAGCTTTACCATGCCATCGAGCGCATCGCCCGCGCTGCGCACCGCCGTGACGCCGCAATACAAATAGGCTTCCAGTTCCCGTTCCGCATTTTTCGGATCGCCGTACTTGTTTGCGTCGTCATAGAAACCGCCGGGCGCGCCGAGATGCACGTGCACATCGATCAATCCCGGCAGCACGGTTTTGCCCGCGGCTTCGATCGGCTCGGCGTTGAGCGACCTGGCTTCGGGCGCCGGTCCCTCATAAATCTCGGCGATTTTTCCCTGCCTAACGAGCACGCTGCCCGATTCGATCACCTTGCCATCGCCCACAAAAATGCGCGCATTCTGAATTAGCCACGAACGTCCGCGCTTCACATCACGCGCCAGAATCTTCGCCTTCACCAGGTCCTCGCGGCTCCATGCCTGATACGTCCCGAGCAACACAAACGGCAGTAGTGCGACCAGCACCCAGAGTTTGGCCGAGCCCCGGAGCTTCTCTCCTTTTTCCCAGCGAAAAAGCTTCGTCGCGATGAAAGTGCCGATCACAGCCGTCACCATCAGGGCAAGGGCCGACGGCCAATTATGCCAGAGCGTTTCGCCGCGCTGGAGAATGCCGGCCATGCCCGTCATCAGATAGGTCGCCGGAATAAATTGTGTCACCACTTGAAGCCAGCTCGGGAAAACCGTGATCGGAATCGTGATCCCGCTGAGGAATAACATTCCCATGTAGAGCGGCTGAATGAGCATGTTGCTTTCCTGCGACGAATTCACCACTGCGGCCACGATGAGTCCGATCGCGCGAAAGGCGATCGCGCCGATGCTGACAAAAATCAGAAACGACAACAGATTGGCCGGTACCAGCATTCCGTAAAAGCGGTTCGCCAGCACCAGCGTCAGGATCACCGCCGGCAAGTATAGGATCATGCCGGTGATGATCGACGCCACCAGTAGCGGCACTGGCGTGATCGGTGTGACCTTGTATCGGCGCAGGACATCTGCCTCGCGATCCATCACCGCGCGCATGCCCGCGCCATAGAGGCCATTGCCGAGAATGCCGAGCGCCAGCACCATCGTCACCACCTGATTGATGACCGCGCCCTGCTTCGCGTCGAAGAGTTGCGCGAAGATAAAAAAGAAAATGAGCGGGAAGAAGTAGTTAAAGAAAATCACCGCGCGATTGCGCAGCGCCAGCTTGAGATCGATCTGGATGAGGGCGAAAAAACTTTTCATCGATCGATGCCACACTTCTATCGCTTGCCCTCGCGCCGCGTGCAATTCCTGTTATAGCCAATTCGTGTCGAATGCGCCGCATCATCTCGATAAACCCGAACCGCGCTGGCAGGCACTGCTTGCGTTCATCGCTGTCGGCGGAATTTATCTGGCGCTGCCGCAGTCGCTCATCATCGGTCCCACCTGGCTGTTGCCGAGTTTGATTTTAGTTCTTCTTATCCCAACGGTGGTGTCGCATCGCACGGGCAGGCGCTCCCTCAATCGCGCGCTGGGACTTGTTATTAATGCCATCATTACGCTCGCCTTGATTGGATCGGTGGGGCTGCTGGTGAAGGCGTTGCCGTCGCATAAGGAAGAGCCGCTGCGCCTGCTCGGCTCCGGAGCGGCGCTTTGGATAACGAACGTGCTCGTTTTCGCCCTTTGGTATTGGCGATTGGACGGTGGCGGGCCGACCGTTCGCCACCAGCGCCGCGAGTTTGGCAGCCGCAGTTTTCTATTCCCCCAAATGCAAATGGAGAGAGACGAGCGCGGGAGGTTCGCCTGCGAGCAGTGGCGCCCGCGCTTCGTCGATTATCTTTTCGTCGCCTTTACGCAGAGTTCCACCTTCGGCCCCACCGACGCGCCGTTGCTCGCGCGCTGGGCCAAGTGTCTCACCATGCTGCAGGTTTTTATTTCGCTGAGCATCGTCATTCTCCTGATCTCGCGCGCGGTCGGCGTGCTTTAGTCGCGCAATTTTTTCCCGGTCAGTTCGATGAAAACATCTTCGAGGGTGGGCCGATTCAGGCGCACGTCTTCCAGTTCGATGCCTTGAGCTTCGGTCCATTTCACCATTTCCACGAGCGTGCGCGCGGGACGTGCGGAGGTGACTTTAATATGGCACCCGTCGTGGCTGAGCAGGCTGCGGCCGGCCTCTGGCCAATCCGGGAGTGATCCGCCGCGCCACGGTTGGGTGAAGCGGAGTTCGATGGCGGATTGATTCGCGCTTTTTTCCTGAAGCTCGCGCGGCGTGCCGAGAGCGATGATCTGCCCGGCGTCGATAATGGCGACGCGGTCGCATAATCGTTCCGCCTCCTCTATGTAATGCGTCGTCATCAGGATCGTGCGCTTCTCCGCGCGCAGTTGATCGATCAAGTCGCGAATCTCCAGGCGCACCTGCGGGTCGAGCCCGGTTGTCGGCTCGTCCAGAAACAGCATTTGCGGATCGTTAATCAAGGCGAGCGCGAGGGCGAGGCGCTGTTTCTGCCCGCCGGATAAGGTCGCGTAGGCCGCATCTTTTTTGTCCCAGAGCTGCAAGCGCTTGAGCAATGTCTCACCCTCGACCGAACGGGTGTAGAAAGACGCGAAAAGTTTGAGCGATTCGGTGACCGTGATCTTATCGGCCAGGTTGGTCGCCTGCAGACAGACGCCGATGCGGTCCTTCAATTTTTTCTTTTGCCGATCGGGATCGAACCCGAGCACTGTCACTTCGCCCGCAGTGCGCGGTCGCAAGCCTTCGAGAATTTCGACCGTGGTGGTTTTGCCCGCGCCATTCGGTCCGAGCAAGCCGAAGACTTCGCCTGCCTGCACTTCGAAATCGATGCCTTTGACAGCTTCAAAATCGCCATACGATTTGTGCAATCCGCGCACGTAGATGGCAAATCCGTTATTCATTAATTGGAAGCAACAGGCGATTTTCGCCTAACGAGCCGGTGCGAGGCAACGACCGCCAACGCAGCCAGTGTAACACCGATACAGCCCGCAGCGAAAAGTTCGCCGTGACGGACGTAGAAGGTCAACTCTTGCTTGATCGGCACCAACACTTCATCGGTCAGCACGCCCTCGGTAAACTGGCTGCCGTTTTCGTCGAGCAACTGTTGCGTGACGCGGCCGTACTCATTGACGAAACAGGTGACGCCGGTGTTGGCCGCCCGCACGAGTGGGCAGCGCGTTTCGACACAACGAAAGACGGCATTGGCCAGGTGTTGGCGGGCGGCGGCGGTGCGGAGAAACCAGCCGTCGTTCGTCACATTAACGAGCAGGTTCGCTCCGCCGAGAATAAACTGCCGGGTCAATTCGCCGATCGTATCTTCAAAACAAATGAGCGGCGCGGCCCGCACTTCGCCGTTCGTTAGGCCAAAAACGGTGTGCTCCGCGCCGAACGCAAAATCGTCCGGCACCTGATCGCCAACGATGCGGGCAAGCAACGGAATAAAATGCCGGCCCGGGACGTACTCGCCGAACGGCACCAGATGGACCTTGCGATAAAGCTGCACGCGCTGGCCGGCCTGCGAGACGAGCAGGGCGGCGTTGTAGGCCTTCGTTTCATCCTGGTCGATGGTGCCGAGAAGCAGATCGATTTTAGCTGACGCCGAGAAATCCATGACGAAGCGATAACTTTGCTCGTCCTGCAGCACGGGACCCGGCATCGAACTTTCCGGCCAGACGATAAGATCGGGCGGGATCGCCGCGCGCAGGGCCGGAGCACTGAGCCGTTCGAATTGCTCGAAAACCGTGTGCGCGAAGGCGGGATCGAATTTGTGTTCGCGTGGGATGTTCGATTGCACCAGCGCGATGTTCACCTTCTGGCCGGGACGCTGAGTCTGTAGGGCGTGCACGCCGAAGCCCATGACACCGACGATGCCAGCCATGGTGAGCGTAAAATCGAAATGCGGCCGCAGCGGACGCACCTCCAGCTCTAGCAGAAAACGGCGCGCGGTGCTGAGCAGAATGACATTCGTCCACGCCACCAGAAACGAGAGACCGGCGACGCCAGTGTACTCGGCGATTTGGATGACGCCTAATTGCGCATGCAGGGAATGGCCAAGAGTGTTCCAACCCCACCCAGAGAAAACGATGCTGCGCAACCATTCCTGTGTGACCCAGGCGCTGGCGAGGAGGAAGGCCAGGCGCAGGTTATTAGTCGAGCGCAGCCAGGGCGAGCGGCCGAGCGGGGACTCGTTAGGCCGGGGCGTGGCCCAGCGACTCGCCGGCGCCGGGGCCGCGCGCAACGATGGCCGCAGCCATCCGCAAAACCAGCTCCAGGCGGCGAAGTAGATCGCCATGTAAAATCCTACCAGGATCAGCCCGGGCACCGTGACGGTGCGCAGCCAGAAAAACACGGTCCAGAAAAAGGCGAGGCCAGCGAGATAACCGAGGAAGAGATCGCGCAGCCAGCGGCGTCTTGAGTCTGCCCCGGAAAACCAGATCGCCCCGAGCAGCGGAATGAGCGCGATCCAGCAGAGCCAGCCTTGCTCGAATGGCGGGAAACAGCCGGCACACAAGAAGCCGGTCGTGATCGCGGCAAGCCACGGCCAAACCCGCAGCGCTTTACTCCAGCCAGCCACCGCTCCTAACCGCGACGTTGCGGCACGACGCGTTCGCGCTCACGCCGTTTACCCGGGACCACGGCGTCGCGCAGTTCTTTCGCGCACGATGGATTCACCCGGAAAAATGCTTTTTCCACATCCTCCATCAAACGGATGTTCACTCGGCTGCAGAGGATATAATCCTGCTCGATGAGGCCGACGAGGGTTTCGGGCAAACTCGGCATCTCCATCTCCTGGATCCGATCGATCAACTTCCCAAGCACCGGAGCGCCGGACAAACCCATTTTTTTTAAGTGCGTGATCTCGCCTCCGTCCAATTTGATTTCGCGACCCATGGAAAAAACTGTGCGCTTCTTTGCGGCGATGTCGAGCAGCTTATGTTTCGGCGCGGGCGGCGGCATCTTGCTGGATCGAATCCCAAACCTGGTCGAGTCGCGCGCTGACTTCCTGCTTGTGCGCGGCTAATTCGGCCGCGGTAAATTTTTCGCGCGCCGGACGCCGTTCCGCAAACAGGTAATATTTGATTTTTGGTTCGGTGCCGGAACCGCGCACCGCGATCCGCGTCCGATCCTCCAGCTCGAAAATCAACATTTTCTCTTTCGGAATTTCGTCGCCCTCCACATCGCGAAAAATTTCGGTTCCGAAGTTTTGCACCCGGATAACTTTCGCTCCGTTCATTTCGCGCGGTGGAGCGCTTACATACGACGCGAGCAACCGCTTTATCGTCTCGGCGCCCTCCGCGCCTGCAAACGTAAGCGAGCGGTTTTTTTCCTCGAAGTAGCCGAGCTCCGAAAAAATTTCATCGAGCAGCGCGTCAATCGTTAGGCCAAGCGACTTGGCATAAGCGGCCACTTCGCAAAACATGAGAGCGGCGCCGTTGCCGTCCTTATCGCGCACAAAATCAGCGCCACTGTAGCCGTAACTTTCTTCCCCGCCGAAAACGTAGAAGGAAGATTGTGCCAGCCGCAGCCGGCGTGTCTCCGCTTCCGACAAATCGCGATAATTTTCGCGCACATTCGCTGGCAACGCGTTCTCATATTTCCCCAGCTTCGCGCCGATGTATTTGAAGCCCGTCAACGTCTCGACGCAGCGCAAACCGTAATGCTGCGCGATTGCTTTCTGGAGGTCGGTAGTGACGAAAGTCTTGATGATCACTCCCCGCGAGGCGTTCTCCTGGTTAAGTATGCCGAGTTCGAAAAGTTTCTTCGCGCGGTAATAGGCGAGCAGCGAGCCCATCTGATTGCCCGTGAGCAACTGCATTTTCCCGACGCTATTGCGAACCGCGACACCGACGCGATCGCAATCGGGATCGGTCGCAACCACGAGATCAGCTCCCTCCTTTTCCGCCAGTTCGACCCCGAGCCGCAACGCTTCTGCATTTTCCGGATTCGGTGATTGGACGGTGGGAAAAGCGCCATCGAATTGGTCCTGCTGCGAGACAACTTGAAAATTGAAGCCAAGACGTTTCAGCATCGGTTTGATGATCACGCCGCCGGTGCCGTGTAACGGTGTGAAGACAATGCCTAACGAGTTGGCCGCTCCGATAATCTTGCGATCGAGCAGCAGCGTTTCCAGTCGCTCCATGTAAGCTTCATCGATCGCGGCGCCGAGGGTTTTCACTTCGCCTTTTTGATCCTGCGAGATGGGCGTGAAGCTTTCGCTCGTGATAGCGTTTACCTTCGCGATGATACCGCTCGCGTGCGGTTCGATCACTTGCGCGCCGTCGTCGAAGTAAACTTTGTAGCCGTTGTCATGCGGCGGATTGTGACTTGCCGTGATGACGATGCCCGCGCTCGCGCGAAGATAGCGGACCGCGAAGGAAAGCTCAGGCGTGGAACGTGGACCATCGAACACGAATGCGTCGCAGCCATTTTCCGCGGCAATGTTTGCGGCGCGAACGGCAAATTCTTTCGAAAAAAATCGGGTGTCGTGTGCGATCACGAGCTTGGGTTTTTCTTTCGCGTTCCATAGTTTCAAGTACGCGACCAATCCGCGCGTGGCGCGGTTGATGTTATAGAAATTCATCGCGTTCGTGCCAACGCAGGGATGCTCGGGTGGGTCGTTAGGCCGCGAATTTCCGTGCTCTGCTTTCGTCACCACCTGGCCGATGGTGCGGCCGCGCAAACCGCCGGTGCCGAAAGCGAGCGTCTTGTAAAAACGATCGTTCAATTCCTCCCACGCGCCGGCATCGGCCAGCTCGCGCACGGAGGCCGCGTAGAGCGGCGCATCCGAACCATCGAGCAAAGCGGTGATATTGGCGCGGGCCGACTCACGGAGCGCGCCGGATTCGACTGCACCGTTGAAAATGGAAATTAGATCCGCCGCGCCTTGCATGCGCCGCGAACCTTCCGCTGACGCCGCAATTTGCAAGCGCACGCGAACGGAAGACCAACGGAACGAATGAGCAGCAGCCTGCTTATTTACACGGACCCGGAACCGGTATGACGAACTTGCCGTCTTTTTCCGCTACCATATTTTCGCTCGTGCTGCTGGAGCTGCCGTTTTCGTCTTTCTTCTCGATCGCGATGACCAGCTTTTTGGTGGGTTTGAGCGTGAGGCAAACTTTGCCGCCGGACGGTGAGTCCTGTGATGCCGCCGCCTTCGCCGCCTCCTCGGGCGAAAGGTTGACCAATTCGATCTTGGAAATTTTTCCGCCAGCCTCACCCGATTGCATCATTTTGAAGAAACCGACAATCTCCGGGTCGGCTCCTTGCGTGTAGAGGAACGATTCGAGCGTGGCGGTGTCCTTCGCCTCGAATGCGGTTTTATATTTGTCGGTGAAGGCTTTTTCCTCGGCTGGGCCTGCGCGAAGAGAGGGTGCGGCCGCGACGGTGAGAAGGAAGATGAGATGATTGATTTTCATATTTGGTCTTTCGATGTGTTAGTTAGGCTAGTCCCGGAACTGTTCATGATTCATGATAGGTTTGGCAAGCAGAAACGGGTTGCCCCATTCGCTCTTAGCGGGCTTAGTGCTCGGCGACGCAGAGAGCGTTCCTAATGAACATTCACGAATATCAGGCGAAGGAATTGCTGGAGAAATTCGGCGTCGCCACGACTCGCGGGAAAGTGGCTGCGACGCCGGATGAGGCCGAAGCGATCGCGCGTGAAATCGGCGAGGTCGATCTCGTGGTGAAGGCGCAAATCCACGCCGGCGGGAGAGGGAAAGGGACTTTCGCGAATGGATTCAAAGGCGGGGTGCAATTGGTGAAATCTGCCGGAGAAGCGCGTGATGTTGCGGGTAAAATGTTTGGTCAAACCTTGGTCACGCACCAGACGGGACCGCAAGGTCGCGTGGTCAATAAAGTGCTCGTCGCGGAAGCGGCGGAGATCGCGCGGGAGATTTATTTTGCCGTCCTCCTCGATCGCGCGACGGCCGCGCCCATCATTGTCGCGAGCACGGAAGGCGGCGTGGAAATTGAAACGGTCGCGGCGAAATCGCCAGAGAAAATTTTGCGCGAGAGGATCGATCCCTTGGCGGGCTTGCAGGCGCACCAGACGCGCAAGCTGGCGAAGCAGCTCGGGTTTGAATCATCGCAAATAAGAGCCGCGGCAAAATTGTTCGACGGTTTGTATCGCACCTTCATCGCGAGCGATTGCTCGATGGTCGAAGTGAATCCGCTGGTGGTAACGCCGAAGGGCGATGTCCTCGCGCTCGATGCAAAGTTCAATTTCGATGACAACGCTCTTTACCGGCATCCAGAGCTGGCGGCGTTGCGCGACATTGCGGAGGAAGATCCGCGCGAAGTGGAGGCGTCGAAGTACGGGCTCAACTACATCGGCCTCGAAGGCAATATCGCCTGCCTGGTCAACGGCGCGGGGCTCGCCATGGCGACGATGGACATCATTAAGTTTTACGGCGGCAGTCCGGCGAATTTCCTCGATGTCGGTGGCGGCGCGACGGAAGAGCAGGTGACGGATGCATTTAAGCTCCTTGTTTCGGATGAGCACGTGAAAGCGATCCTGGTCAACATTTTTGGCGGCATCATGAAATGCGACGTGATCGCGCAGGGAATTATTAACGCGGCAAAAACGGTGCGGCTCTCCGTTCCCTTAGTCGTTAGGCTGGAAGGAACAAATGTGGCAAAAGGCAAACAGTTGCTGAAGGAGAGCGACGTCGCGGTGATCACGGCCGATGACCTGGCGGACGCGGCGCAGAAGGCTGTGGCAGCGGCGGCCAGCTCCAAACCTCAGGAATCAAGTTCCAAGTAACAATCAAACCCAATCTGAAAATCATGATCAAGGAAGTCGCATTTATCGCCATCGCCGTTTCCGATAAGGAACGGGCGCGGAAATTTTATCAGGAAACGCTGGAGCTGAAGCCGAGCACGACGGCGATGGAAGGAGCGTGGGTCGAGTACGAACTCGGCGCCACGACCATTGGTGTCGGTTGTCATCCAGCCTGGCAGCCGTCGCGCGATGGCACAACCGTAGCGTTTGAAGTAGAAGACATCGAGGCGGCGATTAAGAAGCTCAAAGAACGCGGCGTCACCTTCGATCTCGACCAGACGGAGACGCCGGTTTGTTGGATGGCGCAATTTCGCGATCCGGACGGGAACAAACTTTTAGTGCACAAACGCAAAGCGACCTAACGAATGGCTGTTCTCGTCGATAAAAACACACGGCTGGTGGTGCAGGGGATCACCGGCAGCGCCGGAGGATTTCATGCGCGGGAATGCATGGAGTACGGAACCAATGTCGTGGCCGGGGTTACGCCGGGCAAAGGTGGACAGATGTTCCATGAGAAGGTGCCCGTGTTCGACACGGTTTGGGAAGCGCGCCAGAAAACGAACTGCAATGTCTCAATGATCTTCGTGCCCGCGGCGGGCGCCGCGGATGCGATTTTGGAAGCCGTTGCTGCCGACGTGGAGCTTGTCGTTTGCATTACGGAAGGAATTCCGGTGATGGATATGATGCGAGTGAAAGCCCAGATGGCGGGAAAAAAGTCGCGACTCATCGGGCCGAATTGTCCGGGGATCATCACGCCTGGTGAGTGCAAGATCGGGATCATGCCGGGCTACATTCATAAGCCGGGTAACGTGGGCGTGATCTCGCGCTCCGGCACACTCACCTACGAAGCGGTCTGGCAACTGACTTCGCGCGGCTATGGCCAATCGACTTGCATCGGCATCGGCGGCGATCCCATTAACGGCATGTCCCACCTCGATGCGGTGAAACTTTTCAACGACGACCCGCAAACGGACGCGATCATTTTGATCGGCGAAATCGGCGGCTCAGCGGAGGAGGAAGCGGCCGAGTGGATCAAAGGAAACTGCCAGAAGCCGGTTGCCGCATTTATCGCTGGCATCACCGCGCCGCCAGGGCGCCGGATGGGGCACGCAGGCGCGATTGTCTCCGGGGGAAAGGGAACCGCTGTCGGAAAAATCGACGCGCTTAAGGCCGCTGGCATCGCCGTAGCCGAAACACCAGCGACGATGGCAGATACGTTGATTACACAAATGAAGGGGAAATCATGACATTTTCGCCCGGACTTGAAGGGGTCGTCGCGAATTCCACACGGCTAAGCGATGTCATTGGCGACAAAGGCCAGCTTGTTTACTGCGGCTACGACATTAACGAGCTGGTGGGCAAAGTCAGCTACAAGGAAGTCGTGTATCTGCTCTTTCACCGGAAACTGCCGAACCGGAGCGAGCTGGAAGCATTTGTGAGCGAGTTGCGCAGCCAGCGCAAGCTGCCGGAACCTGTGATCGAATTCCTAAAATCGGTTCCGAAGGACGCGGAGCCGATGGATGTGATGAGGACCGCGATCTCGATGCTGGGGCTTTATGATCCTGACATGGGGAAGGAAGCCACGCCGGAGATAAACCGGCACCGGGCCATCTCGATTACGGCGAAGATTGGAGTGATCGCGGCTTATTTTCATCGCGCGAGGAATGGCAAGTCGCTACCGCCGGTGCGCGATGACCTCACTGAAGCCGAACATTTCCTTTATCTGATGTACGGCGAACCTCAGTCAAAAGAGGCGAGCGACACGCTCGATGTCGCGTTCATCCTCCATGCCGATCACGGCATGAATGCCTCAACCTTCAGCGCGCGCGTGACGATTGCCACGCTGACCGATTTCTATTCTGCTATCACTGCCGCCATCGGCGCTCTTAAAGGTCCGCTTCATGGCGGAGCGAATGAAGGTGTCATCAACATGCTCGAGGAAATCGGGAGCGAGGAGAACGTCGATGCCTATATTGAGAAGCAATTAGCGAACAAGAAGAAGATCATGGGCATAGGCCATCGCGTTTATAAGACACTCGACCCGCGCGCGCCCCATCTTCGCGCCATGGCGGTGAAGCTAAGTGAGAAACTGGGAGAACCGAAATGGATCCGGATGTCCGAGCGCATCGCACAGTTGATGAAGGAGCAGAAGAACCTGAATGCTAATGTCGATTTCTATTCCGCCACGGTTTACTACTCGTTAGGTATTCCAACGGACCTGTTCACGCCGATCTTTGCCATTGCGCGCTGTTCGGGGTGGTGCGCCCAGGTGCTCGAGCAATTGGAAGATAACCGACTCTACCGGCCGCTCAGCGAATATGTGGGCGAACCGGCGGGTAAAAAAGTTGTGCCGATTGAGCAAAGACCTTAAGCGATAAAAGAGATTCCTCCTTTGAAAAGACACTCAACTTTCCTTCGTCGTGCTGCCATCATCCTACTTGGGTTGGTAGCAGTGAGCTATATCAGCTCAAGCCCAGCCGAGACGACGGAAATAGAGCTTACTGCTGATCCGGTAGTCTATGGGGAATATCCCAAGGCCTACCAGGAAATCATTACGAAATGGCTGGAGACGAAGCTGGCCGATCCGCAGAGCGCACGGATCGAGTGGACCAGCGCGCCGAAGCCAACTGATCTGGCGGGACCTGACGGAAAACGTCTCTATGGCTACCTGGTGGAATTCAAGGTTAGTTCGCGCAACCGTTTCGGCGCTTACACCGGAAAGCAAAAACACGGAGCCTTTATCCGTGATGGCAGCGTGATTAAGGGTACCGGGTTCGGTTTCTAAGATGAGACTGGCTCAAAGGGCACGGGTCACTGGTGAGGGAGGACTCCCTCTCCTGATAATTGTGCTGTTGCTTCTGGGTGGCATCGTTTGGTGGTTGTATTCCTCGCGCCAGGATGCGGAGAAGAATGCACGGATCTTCGCGGCTGAAGTAGCTACCCGGGCCGCCGTTAATTTCGACGAAAAGTTTCTCCATGTCCACCTCAGCCCTGAGGGACAGAAAACGTATCTGAGGTCGTCGCGAGATAGGTTATTAGAGCGGCTGCACGAACTCGGTGTCCCTGCACAGCCCATTGAGGTACAGGGTAACATCATGTTCACTTCCTACTTCTTTGAACCCAGAGGTACCTTTCACGCGCAGCTAAAGTATCCTACTACCACTGAGCAACTGGACATCGACATCTCTCGTGGGATGACCGTGTGGCAGGTGGACACCATCAACTTGGTGTGGAAGCCGCCAGCGACACCTGGTCCGGTTTTGGCGGCGACCCCAACGCCCGCCTCTACGCTAGCGCCCGAACCGGAGCAGCAGAAACCGAAGCGGAAGCGGAAGGGTGGCTAAGTGCCACCACGAATAATCAACTCAGTAGCCGATCGAATGAATCGACGCAGAGCTGGGACCAGGTCTCCAAGCTATCGCGGCGCGCGATTAACTCTTCCCTGGTCAGGAAAGCCAGGTTGGTAATCATCGCTTCGCGCTTTTGCACGCGTGGCTCAGCCAGACGAAAGAGATGCACGATCCCAAGGTGGACGCGACCTACTTCTGTCGTGTCATCGTTCAGTAAGGCGACGACCCGATCGCTAAAGGTGGTCTCGATATTTATTTCTTCTGCTACTTCGCGCTCCACTCCTGCGCGATAAGCATTTTCATCCCACGCGAAAAGGGATTCATCGGTGTCATTCATATGACCGCCGATACCGATGGAACCTTTGGCGACAAGGCGCTGCTCGCCCGCTTTCTTTCCGCGGACATAACTGAGCACTTTATCGCCATGCGCGATCAGGGCATAAGGCACGATCTGTTTATAAGAGGGATCGTTCTCGGCTTGTGCGCGGGGCAGAAAGAAATTGTTTCCGCGCGAAAGGAGTGATGGCATATATTTCTCCGGCTCAAAATGCAACCCGTGGAAGCTGCCAAGCTCATCGAAGAGACTGCGCCGAACAACCAGGACATTCTCGTTAGGCGCGTTCATGCGCTTTAGCTAGAACGAATAGGTGAGACCTAGCTGGGGGCCGATCAGATTCAGGCTAGGGTTAGGGTCGGTTTGCGCGGCGTTAGAAAGGTGCTGGTAAAGGATGCTTGCCGTTGCCTTCCAGTGCTCGCTCATCTTATAAGACACGCCGACGGCGGTGAGAATATTGAAAGTAAAATCCTGCCCCTGTGCGCCGAAGATCTGTGAGTGGCTATCGATCCAACCCAGCCCAACGCCACCGGAAACGAATGGGATGAAGCGGCTATTTTCGTGGAGGAAATTGTAACGCAGGCCAACCGAAATGCCGTAGTAAAAATTTTCCGGTCCGCGAAAGATCGGTTCGGCCATGGCCAGCACATAGAACTGATTGTAGCCACGCAGCCAGCCATCGGTGTAAACCGGACCGAAACGCCAGCGCGCGGTGACAAATTGTGAGCCGATCTCGTAGCTATTTGGGTTGCCGATAAAACCGAGAAGGTAAGCGGTCTCGGTCGAAATTTCGAAGCTGGGAGCCTCGGGAGTGAAGTGGGTCGTGATGCGATCACTACCGGCGCGGGCAAGTGATGCGGACAAAGCGAAAAACAGGAGCGCGGCGGCGCGAGATAAAATTCTCATGAAGGCGCGCTACGATATTGGGGGACGAGTGAATTGCAATGCTCGAAGTCGCTGCGAGGGTGCCGCATGAAATCTTATCTCGCCGGCATTTTCATTTTTACTTGCATCGCGACCACCGTTTTCTCCGCCGACGATTCTGCTGGAAGAGCGCAGCGACTGGCCACGGAAGTGTGGAAGGCCAGCGGCGGTGAAAATTGGGCGCGAGTGAAGGAGGTCGCTTTCACGTTTGTCGTGGATAAGGAAGAAAAAACCGTTTTCAGCGCGCAACATCTCTGGAACGTGCCGGCTGACACGGACGAGGTGAAGTGGAAAGACAAGGAGGGAAAGGAGCACCACGTTACCGTGGACCTCGCGACCGCCCCGACTGAAGGCGAGGAGAAGGACGCCTACGCGCGATGGGTCAATGACTCCTACTGGCTGCTCGCGCCGTTGAAGATCCTGGATCGCGGCGTGCAGCTGGAAGCGGGCGAGACCAAAGCTATCGGCGGCGTCGATTGTGAAACCCTGCGAATCAGCTTTGAAAAAGTAGGTCTCACGCCGTCCGACCAATACCTTCTCTACATCGACGGGCAGACGAAGCTATTGCGCGCCTGGGATTACATTCCGGCAACCGGCAAGGGAATGCAGACGACGTGGGAGAAATATGAATCATTCGGCGGTCTAAAGCTGGCGACGGAACACAACTTCGAGGGCAGGACAATCAAGCTCGTGGACATTAAGGTAGCGACAGGAGAGTAAGATTCAGGTTGCTACAAAGTTTGCCAGGTCAGGTGGCAGCGGACTCGTCCATTGTGAGCCGTCGTCTAGTTGGAGCAACGCGGAGTGAAGCGCGTGGCGCGGTATAAGAAGTTGCTGGGCCAGCGCCGGTGTCCAGCCCGTCTCGATAAATTGAAGGTAAAGTTTCTCATCGGGTCCGTATATCTTATCGCCGACAATGGGATGGCCTAACGAGGCGAGATGGACTCGAATCTGATGCGTGCGACCGGTGCGTGGAACTGCGCGCACGATACTAAAGTGGTCTCCATTGGAACCCTGCGCGAAGCGGCGTTCGACAAAGAAATCGGTGCTGGCGGGCGCGCCCGCGAGATGAATCGCCTGCTTCAGCCAGATGCGCGACGGTTCGTGAATCCCTTGCCTAACGAGTGGTGCATCCACCGACTTGGTATCCCATTCCGGCGAGCCCGAAACAATCGCCAGATATTCTTTCACGATGCGCTGTGACTGCATCATCAATCCAAAGCGCCGCGCGGCGCCGGCATTCTTCGCCACCAGCACCAGGCCGCTCGTTTCCCGGTCGAGCCGGTTGACGATGGAAACTTGCCCGCCGTTCGCGATTTCGAAGGCGAGCAGGTGTTTCAGTTCGCCCCACAAGGTGCGCGCGCCACTCGGTTTCGTGGGATGCACCAGAAGGAAGGGCGGCTTGTCGACGACGATGAAGTCTTCGCGCTCCGCGACGATCGCAAAATCGCTGACCATGATGGCGCCTCTCAATTGATTTCGTTTGCTTGACCTCGCGTCGAAAACCGTTTTACCTAAACGCCCAGCCTCTACCGGAGCTTATCTTGGAACTCAAAGACATTAAAGCCATCATCGACCTGATGAAGAAGAACGATTTGTCGGTCTTCGAGATGGAAAAGGATGGCTTCAAGTTGAAGCTGCAAAAGGGCGCGGGTGAACAGACCGTATTCAGTGCGGCGCCCTCGGCCGTTGCGCCGTCGCCCACACCAGCACCGGTCTCTATTGCGTCGCCGGCACCGGCTGCATCTGCGACGGAGAAAAGCGCGGCTCTCAAAGATATTCTCTCGCCGATGGTCGGCACATTTTATCGCTCCGGTTCGCCGGAGTCGGCGCCGTTCGTCGAAGTGGGAAAAGCGGTGGATGAAGAAACCGTCGTGTGCATCATCGAGGCGATGAAGGTGATGAATGAAATCAAGGCGGAAACAAAAGGTGTGATTGCCGAAGTCCTGGCCGAGAGCGGAAAGCCGGTGCAATTCGGCCAGGTCCTTTTCCGCGTCCGCTAAAATGGTAGGGCGCGACCGCTGAGCGCGCCGCAAGCCGCGTTGCGATGTTTGAAAAAATCCTGATTGCTAATCGCGGCGAAATTGCCTTGCGCATCATTCGCGCCTGCAAGGAACTTGGCATTCGCACCCTCGCCGTTTATTCGGAGGCCGACGTGGATTCGCTTCACGTCCAACTTGCCGATGAAGCGATCTGCATCGGCGCACCGCCGAGTTCGGAAAGTTATCTGAAGATCGACCGCATCATGAGCGCGGCGGAAGTGGGGGACGTGGATGCGATTCATCCCGGCTATGGTTTTCTCGCGGAAAACGCGCACTTCGCCGAAGTCTGCGAGAGCTGCAAAATAAAATTCATCGGTCCGCCAGCCAGCGCGATGCACGCGATGGGAGACAAGAACTCCGCGCGCGCCTGTGCGCGCAAAGCTGGTGTCGCGGTCACGCCAGGGAGTGACGGCATTGTCGAAACCGAGGAGGAAGTGCTTAAGCTCGCTCGCAAGATTGGTTATCCGCTCATGATCAAAGCGGTCGCCGGCGGCGGCGGTCGCGGCATGCGCGCGGCACATAATGAGGCGAGCCTCATCCCGGCGTTTCACGCAGCGAGCACCGAGGCGGAGAAGGCTTTTGGAAATGGCGCCGTTTACGTTGAAAAGCTAATCATCAATCCGCACCACATTGAATTTCAAATCGTGGCCGACAGCCACGGCCGCACCGTGCATCTGGGCGAACGCGATTGCTCGATTCAGCGCCGCAATCAAAAGGTGATAGAAGAATGTCCGTCGCCCCTGATGACGCCGGCGTTGCGCAAAAAAATGGGCAACGCCGCAATCAAATTGGCGGAGTCAGTCGGTTACCAGAATGCGGGTACGATGGAATTCCTGGTCGATAACAGCGGGCATTATTATTTCATCGAGATGAACACTCGCATTCAAGTTGAGCATACCATCACCGAGGAAGTTTACGGGTGCGATTTGGTTAAAGAGCAGATTTTGATTGCCGCCGGCGAACGGCTCTCGCCGCACATCGCCCGCGCCAGCCCACGCTCGCATGCCATTCAATGCCGCATTAATGCCGAGGATCCGGAGAAAAATTTTCAACCATCCCCCGGGCGCATTGCTTTTTATTACGCGCCCGGTGGTCGCGGCGTCCGCATCGATTCGCACGCCTACACGGGTTATATCGTCCCGCCCTATTACGATTCGATGATAGCCAAGCTCATCACCGTGGCTGCAACGCGCACATCGGCGATTGATCGCATGCGCCGGTCGCTCGACGAGTACTACATTACCGGCATAAAGACGACCGTGCCTTTTCATAGCGCGATCATGCGCAACGCCGAGTTCCGCAATGGCACCTATGACACGGGCTTTGTCGATCGTCTTATGAGCGCGGATAATTTCGAGCTAAAGAAGACGCCCAGCCGTCTGCATGAATAAGCTCTAACATTGACGGCGGTCGATCTAAGCCATTGCCGGCTCTATGGTATCTTAGATCTGAGTTACGTTGATATCTTAGAGGCAGAAAGCACCGCCGGGAAGATGATCGAGGGCGGCGTCGATCTTATCCAACTACGCGCCAAGGCGAGTCCGGTTGGGGAAATCGCCGGCATCGCGTTCGAGCTGCATAAACTGACCCAGGCGCACCATATTCCTCTTATCATTAACGATCACCCCGACATTGCTCGCACGGTTTCGGCGGAAGGGGTGCACGTTGGTCAGGATGACCCTTCGGTGGCGGAGGTCCGGCAGATCTACGGCCCGGACTGCGTGGTTGGAAAGTCCACGCACAGTTTTGAGCAAGCGATGCGCGCGGTCGATGAAGGTGCGGACTACATCGGCTACGGCCCGATCTTCGCGACGCCGACGAAGCCTGACTATGCGCCGGTTGGTCTGGATGAAATCGCAAAGCTGCATGAAGTCGTGCGCGTACCGATTTTTTGCATTGGGGGCATCAAGTTAGAGAACCTTGCCGAGGTGATCGCCGCTGGCGCGCAGCGCGTTGTCATTGTATCGGGCTTGCTGCAAGCGGCCGATGTCGCCGAGTATGGCCGCTCCGCTCGCCAATTTCTCAACGATAAATCTTAGAGTCATCTTATGTCCGTTCTCATCCTCGGTTCCATCGCGCTCGACACGGTCAAGACTCCGGTGGAGGAGCATGCTGACTTGTTAGGCGGCTCGGCTTCCTATGCTGCGTTAGCCGCGAGTTTTTTTTCGCCGGTGAAACTAGTCGGCATTGTGGGCGACGATTTCCCGGCCTCGGAGTTCGACTTTTGGAAGTCGCGGGAGATCGACACCGAAGGCGTCCAGCGCGTTACCGGGAAAACGTTCCGCTGGTCGGGCGAATACGCCTGGGACATGAACACGCGCGAGACGCGCTCCGTCGCGCTCAACGTCTTCGAGCATTTTCGTCCGGATCTGCCGCAGTCTTATCGTGAAACCGATTTCGTTTTGCTGGCGAACATCGCGCCCGCGCTGCAATCGCACGTGCTCGACCAAATGAAGCGCCCGCGTTTCGTCGTGGCCGATACAATGGATCTTTGGATT
>JBDUCP010000173.1:0-3175 GCA_040003405.1 Verrucomicrobiota bacterium | reverse complement strand
TGGCGCCGATGAAAATATCCGCCGCGCCGAGCACCTCACTCCAGGCAAGCGCATAGGAAAGGAAGATCGTGTTCCGCGCCGGAACGTACGTGATCGGGATATCACCTGTCGGCTGATCTCTCGGTACCGCGATTTCATCCGTGAGTGCCGAACCGCCAAAGACTCTCAGATCGATCTGGGCAATGCGATGTTCGCGCGCGCCGAGCGAAGTCGCTACACGTTTCGCAGCGAGAAGCTCGATCTTGTGTCGCTGACCGTATTCAAACGAGAGCGCGTAAGCTTCCCATCCCTGGTGCACCGAGATGGCAAGCGTCGTGGCCGAATCTAGTCCGCCGCTTACCAGCACCACCGCGCGTCTCATTCCTCGGAATGAAACTCCGCCCGCACCGTCAGCGCGATGCCGCCGCGCGCGGAAAACTCGGCCGTGACGACCGCTTCCCGCGGCGAACAGGCGTCGACAAAATCTTCGAGGATGCGATTGGTGACCGCCTCGTTGAAGGCGCGTTCGTTGCGAAACGAGGCCAGATAAAATTTGAGCGACTTGCTTTCGACACACTGCGCGTCTGGCACATACTCAATGATGATATGGGCGAAATCCATCTGACCAGTGACGGGGCAGAGCGAGGTGAAATCCGCCGTCTCAAACCGAATGCGATAACTACGTCGCGCTGGATTAGGAAACGTCTCCAGGTGCGCCTCGGCCGGTGAGGCCGGCAAACGCGCTTCGCTTGTCCCGAGCAGAGTCAGGCGCTTGGAGGGAGGGATCTTTTTTGGCACGCGCTTAATCCGGTTGCCGCAACATTGGATCCGCCAAGGCCCGCTCGCGATCGCCGGGCTTGTTGTAGTTCCAGTAATCGACCTTCAAATTGCGCTTCAATTTTAGCCGGCTGCCATCCGCCATCCTCCACTCGCGCAGGAGGTGCGGTCCATCGCGATCGAGCGTGAAATGATCCAGACCTCCCGCGTGTTGCACCGCTACCTCGATCATTTTTTCCGTTGCAGTAAAAGTGATCCTGGCTGGCTTAAAGACGAAGGTGTCCTTCTTGGAATTGATCGACGTTCCCGCCAGCGGCACTTCGATTTCCCCCGTCGGTTTGGCAAAATCGAGGGTGCGCACCAACCACGGTAACTCATCGTAGAAGTGGCCATTCGCGGGGAGAGCGACGTTTTCTTTCCCATCCGCCATGCCGTCCCAGTAGGTATGATATTCGTAGTTGAAGTGATCGCTGCTCCGACGCGCCTCCTTGTAGGTGTTTCCGCAACTATCGTTGCTCGTTAGGCTAAACTTCAAGAGTTCCGCGTTATCGACGCGCCAAAAATTTGAATGCATCTGTTGATAGATGTAAAGGCCGGTCGGCACGTGCAGGATTTGGTTGAGCTTGAGCACCGCGACCGTCTCCGGCCGCTTCCAATCATCTGGTTTTACCAGTTGTTTTGAATCAAACGGCTCGCGCACGAGAATGTGCAAAACTTCACAGGCACGCGGCTGGCCGTAGCGAACGATTTGCGCGTCGTAAATATTGAACTCCGCTTTGCCGTCGCCCCAATAGCTGTTGTTTTGCAGCAACGCCGGCGAAAACTGCGCCGCTGCGCGTGTCGCCGCGAACAAGGCCAGCCAAAGGAGCGAACGCATCATGGGACTGAACGTAGGTCATTTCCTCAGAGTGTCGAGAATTCGGCAATTGAAACGTTGGACGTTGGACGTTCAGCGTTCGACGTTTCTGTCATGGCCACAGGAGAAAACCAGGATGCGGGTTTGCCCAATCCCGCCGTGATCGATCTCTTCGGCCTTGATCCGAAAACGGACGAAGTGGTGCTGGTCATGAAAGAGTCTCGCGCGTGGGATGGTTCCGATGAGCGCCTGCATGAACTGCAAGAAAAATTCAACGCCTACGCCTCCTTTCTGCTCGACGGCGAAATGACAGCAGAGCATCCGGAGTTAGCCGGTAAAACGGCGCGAATCGAACTGCATTCCGAGCAGATGCCGGACGAGCGTGCCGTCGAGTTGTTAGGCCTGATCCACGATCAGCTCGCGCTCCAGGAGATCAAAATGGAAGTGATCGTAAAAGATCGCGGGTTGTAGCTGCCGCCGTCCTCAGCGGCAGCTACTTCAATAAGTCAAAAAGGAAACGACCGGTGTCGGCTCAAGTTTCTTGCGGCCATGCAGGAACTCGAGCTCGATCAAGAACTGCGCTTCGAGCAGAACGCCGCCCACTTTGCGAATGAGAGCGGCGGCCGAGGCCGACGTGCCGCCAGTCGCGAGCAAATCATCTACCAGCACGATCCGCTCACCCGGCTCGATGCCATCCACATGCATCTCCATTTCTGCCTCGCCATATTCAAGAGTATAGGCAGCTCGTTCGGTCTTATAAGGCAGCTTGCCTTTCTTGCGAATGGGCACAAAGCCGACACCAAGCTGGTAGGCCACAGCCGAGCCGAAAAGAAAGCCGCGCGCATCGATGCCCACGATCTTATCGATCTGCTTGTCCCGGCAGCGCTCGAGGAACAGGTCGATCGACGCGCGAAACAGTTCGGCGTTGCTCAGAATAGGTGTGATGTCCTTGAAAATGATGCCCGCCTTCGGAAAGTCCGGCACATCGCGCACGGCGGCTTGCAATTTTTGAAGCATGTCGGAAAGCATGGCGGGAGGCTAATGTCTCGGAAACAAAGTTCAACCGGTTCTGACACGGAGAAACTTTTAAAGGCCACTATATGAAGAAGAAAAGAAAGAACCCCAAAGGCGTAGTTGTTCATGTAGGTCAGTTTGAGTTCCTTAAGATCAATACCGGAAAACGGGAGTGGCGGGATGCCTACCATTCTATCCTGTCGTTAAGCTGGCCCCATTTCGCGGCTCTTATCTCGGGCATTTACCTTGCCATCAATGTTGTCTTCGCGGTTTTGTATAGCCTCGGTGGTAACTGCATAGCTGAAATGCCATCTGGCTCCTTTTTGACAGCCTTCTTCTTCAGCGTCGAAACTTTGGCTACGGTTGGATACGGCCACATGTATCCGGCGACACTTTATGGCAGCGTCGTGACGACGCTTGAGATTATGGTCGGCATGTTTGGGCTGGCGGTGATTACGGGCCTGATCTTTGTGCGCTTCTCGCGCCCGAGCGCCCGCATTGAGTTCACCAGGAATGTCGTCATAGCTCCGTTTGATGGCAGGCCGACTC
>JBDUCP010000048.1:0-10748 GCA_040003405.1 Verrucomicrobiota bacterium | reverse complement strand
CCGCGCCGCCGCCGCCAAAACTTCCTCCACCGCCGCTAAAGCCACTGAAGCCGCCTCCACTGGACGATCCGCCGGACCAGCCGCTGCCGCCGCTTGACCATCCGCCTAGGAACGGGCCGCCCACACTCGAGTATCCGTAGCCGGCACGCCGGCGAGAAAACCGCATCACCATCAAAACGATAACGAGAAAAATAACGAAGATGAGCATTCCACCGCCTCCGTTGGCGTCGCTTCCTTCCTCGGCCCTTGTCTTGCCGGTGCCGGTATATTCGCCGCGAATCGCCTTGCGGATTAAATCAATGCCGGTGGCGAGGCCGCCTTCGTAATTGTTCGCCTTAAAGAGCGGTTTGATGTGACGTTCGGTAATATCAAACGCCGTCGTATCTGCTAGCGCTCCTTCCAGGCCGTAGCCGACTTGGATAAACATTTTCCGATCCGCCACGAAAACGAAAAGGACCGCGCCGTTGCGGCGATCTTTCTGCCCGACCTCCCACGCCTGCGCGACGCGCTGGGTGTAATCCTCGATCGACGAATCGGTCTCCATCTTGCGGTAAACAACGACCAACACCTGGTTGGAAGTATCGCGCTCGAATTGCGCGAGCTGTTCGTTGAAACGCAACGCCGCTTCTTTGGAAACGACGCCGGCGTAATCGGTGAAATAGCCGGCTGGTTTCGGCGGAATAGTTTCAGCACCGTGCGCGACGAACGCACCGAGAAGCACCAGCGCGGAGATGATGGCGAAGCGCTTCACGTCGGCTGGGCCACGCGAAATCTACGGAGTGCGCGCGGGCGGCGGGCTGCCGAAATTCCCGAAATTCACCGCCGGCGCTTTTTCCGAGCCGGCTTGCGCGGTGAAAAAGGGGCGAGGCTGGAAGCCGAACATCTTGTTCAACATGTTGGTCGGAAATCGCGCCAGCGTCGTGTTGTATTCCTGCACTGCCGCATTGAAATTATTGCGCTCCACCGAAATGCGATTTTCGGTCCCTTCCAGTTGCGCCTGCAGATTTTGGAACGATTCGGTCGCGCGCAATTGTGGATAATTTTCGCTTACCACCAGGAGCCGGGACAGCGCCGTGCTCAACTGACCCTGCGCCTGCTGGAATTTTTCCAGCTCGGCGGCATCGGTCGGCGCTTTGCTAGGATCCAGCTTTACCTGGCCCACGCTGGCTCGCGCATTCGTCACTTCCGTGAGGGTTGATTTTTCAAAATTCGCCGCGCCCGCCACCGTCTGGACTAGGTTCGGGATCAGATCAGCGCGCCGCTGATAGACCGATTGCACGTCCGCCCACTTTTTGTTCACCGTTTGTTCGAGCGTGACCAGTCGATTGTAAGAGCCACAGCCGGTGAATCCGAAGATCAGCACGAGCAGGAACGATATTTTTCCACATCCACGAAGTAATTTATTCATAACAGGGTAGCGCATTGGGCAGCGCGGAAGAAGCGTCGTCAAAGAAGAGGCTAAGTCAATTATGTGCGGGCGCGGCCGGATCAGGTGTCGCAGAGATAGCGGCTGTTTCCTTCCTCGGCGCTGACGGCAAATCGCGGGTGCGCAATTCCTCGGCGTTTGGAAGCTCGTCGAGATCGCGCAAACCGAAGTGTTCGAGAAAAAATTGCGTCGTCTCGTAGAGCAACGGCCGGCCCGGCACTTCCGCGCGTCCCGCGATCTTGACGAGGCCGCGTTCCATCAAGCTTTGTAGAACCCCGTCGACCGCAACGCCGCGCACCGCCTCGACATCGGCGCGCGTGATCGGCTGGCGGTAGGCGATGATGGCGAGAGTTTCCAATGAAGGAGGGGTCAGCCGCGCCGGTTTCGCAGCCGGAAATAATTGGCGCACCCATTCGGCGTAAGCGGGATCGCTCACCAGTTGCCAGCCTTCGGCTTTTTCCGTGAGCTGGAACGCGCGACCTTGCTGCACGTAATCGATCTTCAATTGCTCGAGCGCCGCGGCCACTTCTGCTTCCGCCGTGCGCGCGAACTCGTTAGGCAAGAGATCATCCGCTCCGCCCGCGCCTTTGATCGCGCTGAGAAGGGCGCGGGCGCTGAGCGGTTCCTGGGCGCTGAAGAGAAGCGCTTCGACGACTTGCGAAAGATTCATCGCTCTCAGTTCACTCCGATCGCGCTTTGGATTGCCTCTGCGATGCGATTAGCCTGGCGATCGATCTGCGCCAGCTCGCGGCCCTCGATTAATAAACGGATTTTTGGCTCGGTGCCGGAGTAGCGCAGGAGCACGCGACCCTTACCCAACAATTCTTTCTCGGCGTCGCCAACCAATTGCATCACAGCCGGCAATTCGTCGAGTGGCGTCTTTTGTTTCACCCGCAAGTTCCTTTGCGCTTGCGGATATTTTTTCAGGCATTGCTTCAGCTCACTGAGCGGTTTTCCCGTCGCCTGCATGATCCGCAAAATTTGCAGCGCGCTGATGATGCCATCGCCGGTGGTGGTGAAATCGCGGAAAATCATGTGGCCGCTTTGCTCGCCGCCGAGATTCAAATTTCGCTGCACCATTTCCTCGATCACATAACGGTCGCCTACTCTTGCGCGAATAACCTTTCCGCCATGCGCTACAAGGGCTTCGTCCAAACCGAAGTTGCTCATCACGGTCGCGACGAGCGTTTGTTCACGCAGCTGGCCCG
This sequence comes from Verrucomicrobiota bacterium, assembly GCA_040003405.1. Lineage (GTDB taxonomy): Bacteria > Verrucomicrobiota > Verrucomicrobiia > Chthoniobacterales > UBA10450 > JBDUCP01. The sequence continues at coordinate 8,114 of JBDUCP010000048.1, read as the reverse complement.
ATTGCAAAAAATCCACCGCCGCGATCGCGAGAATTTCGTCGCCATCCACCAGCTCGCCATTCTCATCGCACAGCAACACGCGGTCGGCGTCGCCATCATGCGTGATGCCGATTTGCGCCCCGCTTTCCTTTACGATGCGCTGGATTTCCGAGGGGAAAGTGCTGCCGCATTCCGCATTGATGTTGGTGCCGTTCGGCTCGTCGTGCGCGACGGTTAGATCCGCGCCCAGTTCTCGCAAAATGCAGGGCGTTGATTTGTAGGCAGCGCCGTTCGCGACATCGACCGCGATGCACATTTTCTCGAGCGAGATTTTTTTCGGGAAACTTGCCTTGGCAAATTCAACATAACGCCCGAGTGCATCGTCGATGCGGGTGGCGCGGCCGATTTTTTTTGCGGTCGGACGAATCGAATCAATCTCGCCCGTGAAAACGAGCTGCTCGATCTGCTCTTCCACCTGATCGTCGAGCTTGTATCCATCATGGCGGAAAAATTTGATGCCGTTGTCTTCATACGAATTGTGCGAGGCGGAGAGCACGATGCCGGCATCGGCGCGCAGCGATCGCGTGATATACGCCACGCCCGGTGTCGGCAGCGGCCCGATCAAGAGGACATCCACGCCTAACGATGTAATGCCGGCGACGAGCGCATTCTCCAGCATGTAGCCCGAGAGGCGCGTATCCTTGCCGAGTACAATTTTCGGCCGCGCCCCGGTCGGATGCTGACGGGGATTCAACTGCGTGAAAACATGCGCCGCTGCGCGCCCAAGTTTTAATGCCGTTTCGGCTGTGACCGGCTCGACATTCGCCACGCCGCGTACGCCGTCAGTTCCGAATATTTTTTTTGGTTGCTCCACTTACTTATTGAAAGGCCGCTCGCGTCTGCGAACAAGTCGCGCTTTTTATCCATCCTCGCTATGCTTAATTAGCGGCCCTGCCTCATGCCGACTTCCGCAAAAAAAACCGCGCCTGAATTGAACTTCGAAGGGGCGATGAATCGGCTCGAGGAAATCGTGGAGCAGATGGAATCGGGCAAAATGATGCTGGAAGAACTCATTGTGCGATACGAAGAAGGCATGAAGCTGGTGAAGGTATGCCAGGAACGTTTGACCAGCGCCGAACAAAGGATCGAGATCATCACGCGCAATCATGAGGGGAAAACAGTCGTGAAACATTTTGAGGCGTCGCCCGAAAAGGAACGCCCCTCGCCCACGGAAGAAAAAGGAGAAACAAGAAATGACGAAGTCAGCCTCTTCTGAGAACGCGAGCGCGTCCGGATTGCTCGCGGGCATTCGCTCGCCGGCGGATGTAAAGGCGTTGCGCGAAGAGGATCTGCCGCAGCTCGCGCAGGAGGTGCGCGATGAACTTATTAGAGCCTTGTCTCAGACGGGCGGACATCTCGGCCCCAATCTCGGCGTGGTGGAGTTAACGATCGCGTTACACCGCGTTTTTGAGACGCCGCGCGACAAATTCGTTTTCGATGTCAGCCATCAAGGCTACGTCCACAAAATGTTTACCGGCCGGCTCGATCGCATCGGCACGATGCGGCAATACCAGGGGCTGAATGGTTTTCTTTTGCGGACGGAAAGCGAACACGATTGCTACGGCGCGGGGCATGCAGGTACTGCTTTGTCCGCTGGCCTTGGCATGGCGGTGGGGCGCGATCTGCATGGCGGCGATGAAAATGTGGTCGTGGTCGCGGGCGATGCGGCCTTTACCTGCGGGATCAGCTATGAAGCGCTCAATAACGCGAAGTCGCAAACGCGCCGTTTTATCGTGGTTCTGAACGATAACGAATGGTCCATCGCCAAAAACGTGGGCGCGATCGCGAATTATTTAAACAACATCGTCGCCAACCCGACCTACGCGCATCTCCACGATAAAGCGCGACGCTTCGTAGAAGCGATCGCGGGAAAAACCGCGGTGCACTTCGCGCATAAGGTTGAGGAAAGCGTTAAAGGCTTGCTCGTGCCGAGCGTCATTTTCGAGGAATTGGGCTTGCGCTATTACGGCCCGATTGACGGCCACGATATTCCGTTGCTGACGAAAACATTTGAGTTTCTTAAAAGCCAGGATGAGCCGGTGCTGCTCCATATTCTGACGAAGAAAGGCAAAGGCTATGAGCCGGCGATCGCGAAGCCGGATAAATTCCACGGCCTGGGCAAATACAAAATCGAGAGCGGCGAAACGGCGCCGACGGCGACGCCGACGTATTCCGAGTTACTCGGCAAAACGCTGGCGAAGTTTGCCGATTCGAATCAGCAAATTGTCGCCATCACCGCCGCCATGCCGAGCGGGACCGGCCTCGGATTTTTCCAGGCGCAACATCCGACGCGGTATTTCGACGTCGGCATTGCGGAGGAACACGCGGCCCTCTTCGCCTGCGGCCTGGCGACGCAGGGACTGAAACCGTTCCTCACGATTTACTCGACCTTCATGCAGCGTGCCTACGACATGATTATCCATGACATCGCGTTGCAGAATTTAAACGTCGCGCTGTGCATGGATCGCGCGGGTTTGAGCGGCGATGACGGACCTACACACCACGGCCTTTTCGACATCGGTTACCTGCGGCATGTGCCGAATTTCGTCCACATGCAGCCGAAAGATGAAGCGGAATTCGTCGACATGCTTTGGACGATGGCGAACCACACGGCTGGCCCCATCGCCATCCGCTATCCGCGCGGCGCGGGCACGGGCGCAGTGCCAAAGGCGACGCCGAAATTACTGGAAATCGGCAAAGCGGAAGTGGTGCAGCACGGTCGCGACGTAGCCCTCTTCGGCCTCGGCAATATGTTCGAGATCGCGCAGGAAGCAGCCCGCAAGCTGGAAGAAAAAGGCTTCTCCGTGGCGCTGATCAATCCGCGGTGGATCAAGCCGCTCGACACCGGCACGCTGGAGTTTTTCGCGCGCAGCGTGGAAGTCATGTGCACGCTCGAAGATCACGTTTTGCACAACGGTTTCGGCTGCGCCGTGATGGAACATTTGTACACGCAGATGATTCATACGCCGGTGGTGCGCATTGGCTGGCCGGATCAATTCATCGAGCATGGGACTATCCCGATTCTTCGCCAGAAGCACGGCCTGACGGCTGATGCATTGGTCGAGAAGGTGCTCCCGTTCCTGCAGAAGAAATCTCGCCCGGCGCAGCACAGCGTCGCGTAGTCCCGTCGTCCACAAACCGCGCGTATGAGCGTGATCGAAGCGCGTGGCCTGACTAAAGTTTACCGCACCTATCGCAAGGAGCGGGGACTGCTGGGTGCGGTCAAAGGACTCGTTAGGCGAAAACACGATGAAACGCGCGCGGCGGATGACGTCTCGTTCACGATCGAGGAGGGCGAGTTGGTCGGGTTCCTCGGACCGAATGGCGCTGGAAAAACGACGGTGTTAAAAATGTTGTCCGGGCTGCTCAACCCGACCTCGGGCGAGGCGCGCGTGCTCGGCTTCGTTCCGTGGGAACGGCACAACGAGATGAAGCGGCAATTCAGTCTGCTCATGGGACAAAAAAATGCGCTCTGGTGGGACCTGCCCGCACAGGAATCGCTCGAACTCAACCGCGCCATTTACGGAATCGACCGCGCCCGTTTTAAAAAAGTAGTCGGCGGGCTGAGCGAGCTGCTGGAGGTGGAGGATAAAATGAACGTGATGGTGCGCGAGCTCTCGTTAGGCGAGCGCATGAAGATGGAATTGATCTCCGCTCTCATCCACGAGCCGCGCGTCCTCTTTCTCGATGAGCCGACGATTGGCCTCGATGTGGTGAGCCAGAAGCGCGTGCGCGAATTCCTGCGCGTCTATAACTCCGAGCATCGCATTGTCACGATGCTGACCAGCCACTACATGCAGGATATCGAAGAGCTGTGCGATCGCGTCATCGTCATCGATCACGGCACGATTTTCTTCGACGGGCCGCTCAATTCCATCATCGACCGGTTCTCCGGCGACAAGGTGATCAGCCTGACCTTCGCGCAGCCGGCGGAACGTGATTTTTCCATGCTGGGTGAAATCGTGCAGCAGACTCCGATTTCCGTGCAGCTCAAAGTGCCGCGCGCGCAAGTGACGGAAACCTGCCGCCGCGTGCTTGATGAATGCGCCGTGCTCGACATTAGCGTACAGGAACTCCCGGTCGAAGAGGTCATCCGTCAGCTTTTCGGCGAACGTCACACGCAAAATGCGGCGCAGGCTGCAGCGATCAGCCCGGGCACACCTTCGACATAGCCAGCGGACATCAAGCTGTTGATCGTGTCGGCCACGTCCTCCACATCCATGCGGGTGTAATCCTGGATCTCTAGCCCCCGAATCCGAAGCTGGGGAGAATGCTTTTCGTCATGGCCGCGCGGAGATTGGAGAAGCGCGGCTCCCAGCCGAGTTCGCGCAAGCGCCGATTGCTCACGCGCTTATTGCTCTCGCCGCGTTGGCGCGGGGTAACCATTTTTCCCGGGGGCGGAATCGGTCGCGCCAAGTGCTCGCTAAGCCAGGCATAGGCATCGTTCCTAAGCATTGGCTGGTCGTCCACAATGTTGAAAATCTGCCTCTTCGTTTCCGCTCGGTGCTCGCATAATAAAAGAAGCGCCGTCGCGATATCATCCCGATGCACCTGGTTAATGATATGCGCATCGTCCGGATCGAGCACCGCCTCGCCCGAAAGGAATTTCGTTAGCATCGAAGATCGCCGGGGGCCGTAAATGCCGGCGAGCCGCGCGACGATGCCGTCGCGACCTAGGACAAGTTCCTCCGTTTCGCGCAAGATTTGGCCCTTCTCGTGGTTGGGAATCGCCGCACTGTTTTCATCGACCGTCTCGCCGGATTTCTGCGCGTACACGCTCGTGCTGCTGGTGAAAACAAGAGTGACGGCCGGAAATGCAGCCAGAAGATTGCGGGCGCCATCCAAATAAATGCGGCGGTAGGCGGCGGCGGCGCCTCCCGCCGAACTCGCGCATTGAAGGACCACATCGTAGTCGTCGCGCGCCGCTGCTACGGTGACGGCTGGATCGCTGATATCTACCGCGCGGACTGGATAGGGTTTGGCCGCGAAATTCGCGGCGGATTTTTCCGAGCCGGTCCATCCCATGACTTCCCAGCCGCGCGCGTGGAACAGGTCCGCGGTGGCGCTTCCGACGTAACCGCAACCGGCGATCAAAATGCGCGGCATTTAAACAGCGGCGGCGGCGATCTCGATTTCGTCGAATGGATTCGATTGCGTCACGCGAATTTGTTTCAGACGAATCAACTCGAGCAGCGCCAGAAACGTGACCACGATTTCGACCCGCGACGCGATCCCGGCGAACAAATCGGAAAACTTCATCGACCCTCCGCGGGCGACGCTCTGGAGAATCGAATCGATCTTGTCCGAGACGGTAAAATGTTCGCCGAAAATTTCCTGCAAATCCTCGCGCGCGGCGATGCGTTTGAGGACGGCTTGGAAGGCGTTGATCAATTGAAAAATACCGACTTCGCCGAGCGCGAGCGGAGGCGCCGCGACCGCGGGGGCCGTGCCGGCGCGCGCGAAAATTCGCTCCTGTTCGAGCGCCCGCGCGTGCAACTGCGCTGCGGCTTCCTTGAATTTTTTGTACTCGATCAATTGCCGGATGAGGTCCCAGCGCGGATCGTCCTCGGCGGCGTCTTCCTCTGGCGGCTGTTGATCGACGGGCAGGAGACTCCGACTTTTCAGGTAAATCAAAGTCGCGGCCATGACGATAAATTCCCCGGCGATGTCAATGTTGAGTTCCTTAAAAGCCTGGAGGTATTCGAGGTATTGGCTGGTGATTCGCTCGAGCGAAATATCGTAGATGTCGATCTCGTCGCGCTTGATCAGGTAAAGGAGGAGATCGAGCGGACCTTCAAAGATCTCCAGTTTGACCTTGTAATCGGTTTCCATGCGCCGCCGCGAATTTTAGGGGCGCACAGGCGGAAAGTAAACGGCGCTCAGCGCGCCACTTCTTTGCGATGCACCCACACGCTGTTCACTATGCCGAGTCCGAACATGATCATGAGGACGAAGGAACCGCTGTAGCTGATCAGCGGCAGCGGCACACCGGTGATCGGCAACATGGAAATAGTCATGCCGACGTTTTGGAAAATACCAGTGAAGATGAGTGATGTGATGCCAATAACAAGAAGGAGCCCGAATTGGTCTCCAGCAAAAAAAGCGACGAAAAGGCAGGTCAATAACAACAGTCCGAAGGCACCGATGAGAAACGCCCCGCCGACAAAGCCCCATTGCTCGCCGATGGCGGAAAAAATGTAGTCGTTGTGCACCGCCGTGGCCGGCAGAAATCCGAGTTCAATCTGGGTGTTCGACGCCTTAAATCCTTTGCCCGACCAGCCTCCCGAACCGATCGCGATGAGCGATTGATTGATTGCCCAAGCCGCGCCTTGCTTGTCAATCTCGGGATCGATGAAGGCAGTGATCCGGGCCTTTTGATAATCTTTCAGGCCGAGGTTAATGGCAATCGGAACCAAGGTCGCGGCGATGAGCAAAATACAGATGAGGTAACGCAGCGGGATACCGCCCACAAAAAGCAAGGCCAGCAAGACGGGCGCCCAAATAATTGTTTCGCCCAAGTCCGGCTGTAGCAAGATTAGAAGACACGGCGCGCCGACGATCACGCCGCAGAGCAGCAGGCGAAGCATGGGATGCATCTCGCGAAATTGGCTCAGGAACAGCGCGAGCACCATAATACCGGCGACGACTGCGAGCTGGGCCGGCTGAAAATTGATCGGCCCCAAGTGCAGCCAACTGCGTGCGCCGTACACTTTGGTGCCGATAAATTTCGTCAGTACGAGAAAGAACAATCCGGCGATGTACATCGGCAGCGCGCCCCAGCGAATCCAGCGATAATCGATCAGGCTCGTAATCATAAAGGCGACGAATCCGATCGCGACCCAGTTCGCCTGCTTGCGCCAGAATTCCGACGCGACAGAATCTTCGCGCATGAAAGTAGCGCTATAAATCGCAATGACGCCGAAGATGGCGAGCGCGAGCATGCTCGCGAGTAGCAGCCAGTTCTGGCCAAGCAATTTTCGCAGAAACGGGGTCATGGCAGATCAATCAAGGCGACGGGGCGAGTATAAGCACACTCCTGGCTCCCGTAAATTAGCTGTCTATTTTGGCCGAGTTCCATGCGGCACGGGGCATGGGTAAACGCTTGGTGTCGAAGAAATTGGCGTCTAAATATAAATAATCAGCGCGATTGCTTGTGAAGCCGCTCAGAGCCCGGTAAATTGGAGTTCGATCCCTGTCATTTGAATCCAGCGAGCGAGTCATGGCCAAAAAAACGAAACGAAAAATCGCGCATCCGAAATTGCCGATGCAACGGCAGCTTAATCTGCAGGATGAGGGACGCTATTTCGATCTGCGCGCGATTTTCGATCGTTTGAATGAGCGCTATTTCCGCGGCCGTCTGCGCGGATATAAAGTCACGTGGGGCCGGCGGCGCAAGCGGCGGCCGAAGGAATATTTTATCTTCGGCACCATCCAGGAGGAAGATCGCATCATCCGTATCAATCCACTGCTCGATCAGCCGTTCGTGCCGCTTTGGTTTTTGCAATACGTGCTCTACCACGAAATGTTGCACTCCGTCGTACCTGATGAAGTCGGACCGAATGGCCGGCGGCGCGTGCACACAGAAAAATTCTATAGGCGCGAGCGCGAATTTCCCGGTTACCGTCGCGCGCGCCGCTGGGAAGACGAAAATCTCGCGCGCTTTTTGCGCTAGAGCGTCGCTCCCATAACACTGCTCAGCGCCGTTCCATGACGGAGCTTCGCACCGTCGTCTCAGACGGCGAGGGTGTCGTTGCTACGTTCTTTTTGATGAGGTACCAGAGGGTTGTCGCGAGGAGGAACGACAGCAGTTTCGCGCGCCAATGGTTCAGGATCAGTTTCTTCATAGGCCTCTTGCAGCAGGATTTCGCCGATCCGTTTGCGGAAGGTATCGGGCGTAAAGTTCCGCTCGATCCGGCGGCGATGACAAATGGAAATCCCGCCCGTTTCTTCCGAAACGATTACGGCGATGGCGTCGGATTCTTCGGTAATGCCGAGGCCCGCGCGATGGCGCAAGCCCAGACTGCGATCGAGCGTCTCGCGCTGACTGACCGGGAAAATGCAGGCGGCGGCGGCGA
>JBDUCP010000047.1:0-10782 GCA_040003405.1 Verrucomicrobiota bacterium | reverse complement strand
ACCCATGGGGAGCTCATATCTCAAAATTGTTGCACAGCTCATGGATTCCGTTCGATCTCAATTTGCAACCGACGCGAGAATGTGTTCAGATCGACCTTCGCAATGAAACGCTTCCTTCCATTCCTGATTATTGGGGCTGTGGCACTCACCGCGGTCGGAGGCGCGGTGACCTATTATCGGGCGAAGCGCCCCGCCGCTGTGGCGGTGAGCGCCGAAGCGGCGAAGGCAGTAGCGGGGGAACCGCATACGCGCGGTGGCGCTGAGGCCAAGGTGACCTTGGAAGAGTTTGGCGACTTCCAATGTCCGCCATGCGGAGTGCTCTTCGAAACACTTGAACCGCTCGAGAAAAAATACGGTCAACGCCTGCGCGTTATTTTTCGACAGTATCCGCTCGCGAGCCACACGCACGCGATGGAAGCGGCGCTGGCGGCGGAAGCAGCGGGCTTCCAAGGCCGTTTTTGGGAAATGCACGATATGCTGTATCGCAAGCGCGCCGATTGGATAGGAGCCACTGAAGCTGGGACGATCTTCCACCAGTATGCGGCGACTTTGGGGCTAAATCTTGAGCAATTCGAAAAGGATGCCAAAGGCTCTGCGGCCAGGACCCGGATTGCGGCCGATGAGAAACGAGCGAAAGACCTAAGCGTCGCCCTTACACCTACGGTTTATTGGAATAATCAAGCTATGCCGTTTGAAAAACTCGCCCCGGCGTCTCTGCCGAAAATGATCGACGAGGCAATGGTGGACAAAGCGCCCTAACCGAGCCGTGATCGGCGTGTCGCGGAAAAATAGAGAGGCAAACGCCTTAGTCGTTCTTTTCCGGAGCGGATTCCAGAGTCAAATTCTTGAGCGAGTAAGTGCTCAAGAATTTTGCATCGTGCCCGCGAGCGATTACCAACGTGGGCGGATTTCCTTTCGTAGCCGGCAGATTCCATCCGTAAGCGAAGTCGTTATTTGTCGGATCGCCCGCGCGCTGCGCCTCCTTTAAGTTTCCGAGGTCGCTGTACTCAACGCGTTTGGCTTCCTTATCTTCCCGCGCCACCGCCGTCACAAAACGCAGTTTTTCGTCCTCGCGAAAGCCAATAATCAATTGCGAAAAGCTTGGGTCTCGTACCGTCCACACCTCCTGCCGGTTGGCTTCGTCGCGTACGAATGTGCCGATTTCCTTCAGGCGCTCATGCGCCTGATCTTTTGTCATGTCGAGGCGCACTCCCAGGATTTGGCGCGCTAATTCTCCTGCTGAAACCATTGCTGGAATCGCCATGGAGAAACCCAGCAGAAAGCTAAATAAGATTATTTTTTTCATTTTTTGTTTTGCGATCGAATTCGTTTTCCGATTGTTTGGGCTTGACCGAGGGCATGGTGCCGCGATGAGAGGGAAGTAATCCGTAGGAGCTAATTATCAACGCCAAAAACACACCTGAGAAAATCTCGAACACTGCCACCTCCAAAAGCGTCACCATCCTTTGCGCGATCGGGGCGGTTATCGCTTTGGCCGGCTTGGCCGATGCGACCTTTCTTACGGTCAAGCACCTGACTGGCGAATCGCTGGCATGTGGCGAATCGTTTGGTTGCTCCGAGGTGCTTGGGAGCAAGTACGCTTCGTTCCGCGGGATTCCGCTCGCTGCTGCCGGAGCGTTGGCTTACTTCACCGCTTTTAGTTCGGCTACGCTGGCGGCTGCCGGCTACGCCCGCGCCCGCACTGTCCTCGCCCTGGTAGTCGCCGGAATGTTTCTGATGTCACTTTGGCTGCTTTATTTGCAGGCTTTCGTTCTGCATGCCTTTTGCCGCTACTGCTTGTTATCAGCAGCATTCTCCTTTGCCCTTGCCGGCATCGTCGTGGCCCTGCCGTTCCGTCCCTCGCGCTCGTAGATCCGCGGAAAGAAAAATACGGCCGCGCGGCTGGCAGTTTCCGTAAAGGTACTGCCACACAGGTGATGAAAAAGCTTTTTAACGCACGTCACACAGCCGCGCACCGCACTTCGCGATGCCTTTTAACCCATGGAGAATGTTTATGTTTCAACCACTCAAGTTAAGTTCCACCTGCTTTCGGTTCCCTCTTTCGCGCGCACTCACGTATGGCGCGATGTTGCTGGTGTTTTCCGGAATGTTGCTGTTTGCGGCTCCAACGCCGATAGCGCCTCCTAGCCCGACAGCTACTCTGGCTGGTGCACCGAGGTTCTTTAGCTATGCTTCGCCTCAAGGTATCGCTGATAGCTTTGGCGAGCCATCTATCGGGTCCAATTGGACGACCGAACAATCATTCAGCAACAGCGGTGGCTCCATTCCGAATGGCGGCCGGACGTTGTTCTTCGGCGGATTTTCTCCCGCGCTGGCCAGGATCACTTTCAATGATTGTTCTTCACCAGCCGGCGCTCTTTGGGAGCCGAAAACCCTCTTAACGGCAAATAGCACGCGCGTGTATGGCGATCCAATCATGTTTACCGATCATGACACTGGACGAACGTTCGTCTCGCAGCTCGAGGGTCTTACTCCAGCAGGGAGCACGACGGACATAACGGATAACGACGGCGACAGTTTTCTGCCGAGTGAAGGCTCAAGCCTTCCATCCGATTTAGATCACCAGACGATTGGTGGTGGCCGCTTCCACGCCCCTCTTGTTGGCACGGTTTATCCGAATGCCGTTTACTATGCTTCGCAAAGCATAGCGGATGCGAGGGCAGCGCTCAGTATCACGGGCGGGTTTACGTTCGGACCGGGATTCCCGATGTATGTCGTCGCTCAGTGCGCCGGGTTACATGGGCACGTGAAGGTCGCTCCTAACGACGGAACGGTTTATGTTCCGCAGAAGGCATGTGGCAATACTATCCCATTCCATGATGGCGATCTCGCTTCCGCCATTGTCTCGGAGGATAACGGCACGACGTGGACTATTCGACCAATTCCGGCTGCGTTGACGCATGCGGATCGCGATCCGTCTATTGGGATAGCTACGGATGGCACAGTGTATGAGGGCTACCAAGCGATGGATGGTCACGCGCGTATTGCCGTCACCCATGATAAAGGAGTGACGTGGTCGACGCCGTACGATGTCGGCGCCCAATTGGGAATTCAGAATATGGCGTTCCCCGAAGTCGTGGCAGGCGACCCCAACCGTGCGACCTTCGCCTTTTTCGGCTCAACTACTCCTGGCCAATACGATGATCCTAATTTCCCAGGCGCCTGGTATGTTTACGTCGCCAGCACTTTCGACGGCGGCGTGACTTGGACGACACAGAATGTTACCCTTGGGGACCCGGTTCAGCGCGGGGGAATTTGCGGTAGCGCTAATCCTACCTGCCGTAACCATCTCGACTTTCAAGATATGACGATCGATAAGGAAGGCCGGGTCTTAATGGGTTACACCGACGGCTGCGTGACCGCGAGCTGTATCAACGGCGGCAACAACGACTTCACCGCAAAGGGCAAAATCCTGCGTCAAAGTGGTGGCAAGCGAATGTATGCCGCGTACGATCCAATCGAGCCTGCCGTCCCCGGCGCGCCGAAGGTGAGCGGTAGCGTAAACGGTACGAACACGGTAGTTACCTTGACCTGGCCTGTTCCGGATAACGGCGGATCACCGATTACTGCTTACAAAGTTTCTCGCGGCCCATCTGTGACGGGTCCCTTCACTCTCCTCGCCACCACGACGGTGAATAATTACACCGACACGACGTTCGATCCCAACGTGCAGAATTTTTACATTGTTACCGCGGTAAATACGATCGGTGAAGGCCCCTACTGCGGCGCCCTTCATCCAGTTCCCGGTCAAACCCTGACGCCTTGCGTGCTTCCCGGCATTCTCGTCAATGACGATATCAATCCCGATGGCACCGACAACGACGCCGGAGCCAACCTCCCGCCCGATCCGCGGGTCAACGTCCGACAGCTCTTTATCGCGGAGCCATTCTTTGGCGCAGGCGTGAACAAGCTCGTCTTCACCATGCAGATGCAACCATCGCCTACTCTCACTACGCCGCCGCTCAGCAGCCAATTTTACATCGTCTGGCAACGACTCTTCCCCGATCCAGACTTCGACCGCTGGTTCGTAGCCATGAAGACCGATGTCACTGGCGTGGTCTCGTACCAATACGGGAAGTTCGGCGTGCCGCTCGACCCGATGAATCCTAATCCGAATGCTAATATTCCGGTAACGCTCGGGGTCGCCGATAGCGGCACTTACGATCCGGTTACTGGCGTCATCAGGATCACGCTTTCCAACAGCAATGCTGAAAATATCTCTGCGGGACAAAGCCTCTCGCGAATCAATGTAAGAACGTACTTTATGCGGCCCGATGCCGGTCCCAAGACACAAGGCACAGCCAGCGACATCACCGGCGACGGGACCTATACCCTGGTCGGCAACGCCTCCTGCGCAATGACCGTGCCGTTGCTCGACATCGTCTCGCGCAAGAATCACGGCACTGCCGGGGCCTTCGATATTCACCTGCCGCTCACCGGCGCTTCCGGCATCGAATGCCGCAGCGGCGGGCCCAGTGGCAATTACACCATCGTGTTCACCTTCGCGAATCCGGTGGCCAGTGTCGCGGGCGCCACCCTCACCGGCACCGGCAGCGTGGCCAGCCGCATGATTGACAGCAGCAATCCCAATCGATACATCGTCAACCTTACCGGCGTGACGACTCCACAAAACATTATGGTCACATTGACGGGCATCACCGACACTGCCGGCAATAACACGCCGAGCCTGGCCGCGCCGGTGGCGATCCTGGTAGGCGATACGAATGCGGATCGGTTCGTAAACTCAGGCGATTCCCAGCAAACGCGTAACCGCTCGGGTCAGTTAGCGGATGGAACCAATTTCCGCTCGGACGTGAACACAGATGGTACCGTCAATAGTGGCGACTCCACCATCGTCCGCGCACGATCTGGCGACACGGTGCCTGCTCAGCCCGCCAGGGAACCCGCGCAAAAGTAGCAATGCCTTTAGCCTAACGAGTATTCGCGCTTCACCCACTCGAGCGCTGCGGCGCGATCGGGCAGCGCGCCTTCGAGCTGGCGCGTTTCGACCGCTTCCAGGATCTCGCCGATGCGCGGCCCCGGTTTCAGGCCCAACGCAATCAGATCGTGTCCGCGCAGAAGCGGCGGGGGAATGATCGGCTCGTTGGCGAATTCCTCGCGCTTCTCCAACAGGAAATTGTAATTATCCAGCATCCCATGGCTGCTCGCGCAATCGACTCGATGCAGTTCCAACTCCTCTCGAAATGTCGGCCGCGCCATAAACCTTTTTAGTTTCGCCACCCGCATATTTGGCACGTCTTTAAACACCATGTGCTGCCGCACCATCTCGACCGTGGCCTCGATTTCCGCTCTGGAAAATCGCAGCCGCTGCATGATCGCTTCCGTCATCTCGGCGCCGACCCGGTCGTGCCCATTGAAACGGATCCGCCCCGTTTCATCGACGGTGGAGGTAGGCGGTTTGCCGATGTCGTGAAAGAGCACGCTGAAGACCAGCGGTAGCGATGTCTCCGCCGGTAACAATTCCAGCATGATCCGGGTGTGCTTGAACACGTCGCCCTCGGGATGGAATTGCGGCGGCTGGGCGCAGCCTTTCATTGCCGCCACTTCCGGCAGAATAATTTGCATCAGGCCGCTGGCATCCAGCAGTTCCCATCCCCGCGAGCGCCCGGGAGAAAGAAAAATCCGAACCAGTTCTTCGCGAATGCGCTCGGCGCTGATTTCATCGATCGATGATGCGCAACGCAAAAGCGCGTTCCACGTTTCCGTTTCGATTTCGTAATCGAGCACCGTCGCGAACCGCACCGCGCGCAAGACACGCAGCCGATCCTCCGTGAAACGCTGCCCGGCATCGCCGATCGCGCGTATCACGCGTGCCTCCAGGTCCGCGCGCCCGCCCACAAAATCGATGATCTCATCCGCTGCGGGATCGAAGAACATCCCATTGATCGTAAAATCGCGTCGGGCCGCATCTTCCTGCGCAGTCGCGAAGTGCACTTCCACGGGTCTGCGCCCATCGAGGTACGCACCATCCGAACGAAAGGTCGCGACTTCGAATTGGAATTCGTTTTCCAAAACGACGATGACGCCGAAGTGCGCGCCGACCGCATAAGTGCGCGGAAAAATCTTCTGCACCATCTCCGGCCGGGCGTCCGTGGCGATGTCGATGTCCTTCGGCGTCTTGCCGCGCAGGAGATCGCGTGCGCAGCCGCCGGCGAAGTAGGCCACATGGCCGCTTTCCCGCAAACGGGCGACAATTTTCCGCGCCGTCGTTTCCATCGGCGTTTCCACTTTCATCTCGCTAATTTACGCGCTGGGGCCGCGTACTTCGCTTTTATTTTGCCGGAACGACTGGAGAACGAAGCAGCCCACCGCGATGCAAATGCAGGAGTCGGCCACGTTAAAGGCCGGGAAGGGATGGGCGAGGGGGAAGTGCAAATCGAACATTAGAAAATCGATCACGTGACCGTGGACGAAGCGATCCGTCAGGTTGCCCATCACGCCAGCGAGGAGCAGCGCGAGCGGAAAATCTCGGCCCGCATCGACCGACCGCTGCCGCAGCAGCAGAGCGAGAACAAAAACGAAGGCGCACGACGACAGAACGATGAAAAAAGTGTTGTTGTTCGTGAATGAACCAAAAGCCGCGCCGGTGTTGGTGACGTGCACAATTTCAAAAAAATCGGGCACGACCACATGCGGATCGGTCGCGCTGATATGCCGCAGGACTAACCACTTCGTAATTTGATCGAGCGCGTAAAGCGGCAGCGAGAGGAAGAGAATATACTTCATCGATCAACTCCCGATTCGCGCTACCACCTCCGCACAGCGATCGCACAATTGCGGATGCGCCGGGCTCGCGCCGACACTCGCCCGGTGACGCCAGCAGCGTGCGCATTTCTCGTGAGGCGTTTTCGAAATCGATGCGGCCGGTTCCGCGCCCGGCTCTATTTTCAAATCGCTGAGGATGAAAAACTCCTCGAGTTCGCCGTGTGGAATCAGCGCGACTGTTTCCGGCGCACAGCGCAAAATGACCGAAGCGTCCAGGGCATTACCGATGGATTTTTCCTGACGCGCGGCCTCGATGGCCTGCCCGATCACCGCGCGCAAGCTTAACAGTTGCGCGACTTGCTTTTCCGTTGTCGCGTCCTGCCACTCCGCCTTTTCCTCTGGAAATGATTGCAGATGCACCGAGTTGGCCGCGCCAAGATAGCTCCACGCTTCCTCAGCGGTGAATGCGAGAATCGGTGCGAGCAATCGACATAACGCATCGAAAATGCGATGCATCGCCGTCTGGGTCGCGCGCCGCCGCGGAGAATCCGGCGCGTCGCAATACATCCGATCTTTTGTGATGTCGATGTAGAGACTGCTTAGGTCGACGGCGCAAAATTGATTAAGCGTGTGATAAACCTTGTGGAATTCGTACGCCTCATACGCTACGCGGCAATCCGCGATCACGTTTTCCAACCGATTGAGAATCCATCGATCGACCAGGGTGAATGATGTCTTTGCTCGTGCATCGAAATCGAAAAGATTTCCTAAGAGGATCCGCAGCGTGTTCCGCATGCGTCGATAAGTGTCGCCGAGCCGCGTGAACATTTCTTCGGAGAAGGGAACATCATCGGTGTAGTTCACGCTGCTTACCCAAAGCCGCACGATGTCGGCGCCGTGCTTGCCCACAAAATGACCCGCGTCCATCGGCTTGCTGTAACTACTCGATTTTGAAATTTTCTTGCCGTCGATATCGACCACGAATCCGTGAGTGATACATGTCTTATAGGGTGCGCGATTGTGCAGCGCGACGCTCGTCATCAGCGAAGATTGAAACCAGCCGCGGTGCTGATCCGTCGCTTCGAGATACATGTCGGCTGGATCGCGCAGCGCGGGATTCGTCGCGAGCACCGCTTGATGACTCACGCCGGAATCAATCCAGACATCGATGGTGTCGTTGCGATGCGTCGTGCCCGGCGGCAAATCGAGTTCGCGCGCCAGGGTAGCATCATCGAGCTCGAACCAAACATTCGAGCCGCGTTGAGCGACGAGATCGGCCAGTTTGCGGATCCAGTTGGGATTCAGAATCGCATTCCCGTCCGTCGAATAAAAGGCTGGCAACGGAACGCCCCAACTGCGCTGCCGTGAAATCACCCAGTCGGGCCGCGTTTCCACCGTGCCCGAGATACGATTCTCTCCCCATGCGGGCAACCAGCGCACATCCTTGATTGCGGTGAGCGCATTCGCGCGCAGATCGTCGATGCGAATGAAAAATTGTTCGACGGCGCGAAAGATAATCGGCGTTTTCGAACGCCAGCAATAGGGATAGGAATGTCGGTAAACCTGTTCGCTAACGAGCATTCTTTTTTCGCGCAACAGCGCGACGATGTCTTTGTTGGCATCGAAAACATATTTGCCGGTTAGCTCCGGCAATCCCGCTTCCTCGGTGAAGCGGCCATGATCATCGACCGGTGAGAGAATTTGCAGTCCCTGCTTTCGGCCTAACGAGTAATCGTCTTCGCCATGTCCAGGCGCGATATGCACGCAACCGGTGCCGGTATCCATTGTGACAAAGTCGGCGGTCAGAAGCGCGGAAGTGCGCGGCAGGAAAGGATGTTGTGCAGTCAGTCCTTCCAACTCGCTGCCGGGGAAGGAACGGATTGGTTCGCCGGTGGGTTCGAAGCCGGTAACGGCGCAGAATGTTGCCACCATTTTAGCAGCGAGCACCAATGTCTCTGCCACGCCTGCTTTCGCGAATTCGCGCGCGACATAGAGTTCCGTCGGATGGACCGCGATCGCGAGATTCGCGGGCAACGTCCACGGCGTCGTCGTCCAAATAGCGATGCTTGCTTTCGCCGCCAGATCGCCGCTCGCGACCGGAAATTTCACATAGACCGCAGTGTCTTCGCGGTCCTGATATTCCACTTCCGCTTCCGCCAGCGCGGTCTGCGCACCGGTGCTCCAAAAAACCGGCTTCATGCTTTCGTAAACGAGGCCTTTCTCAACAAAGACGGCAAAGGCGCGGAGGATTTCCGCTTCGTACGCAGGAGCAAGCGTAAGATACGGATGCTCCCAATCGCCGAAAACGCCGAGCCGCTTGAACTGTTCGCGCTGCACATCGACAAATTTTCGCGCAAATGCTTCCGACTTTTGCCGCACTTCCAGCGGCGAGAGACCGCGAGATTCTTTCACGACTTTGTATTCGATCGGCAATCCATGACAGTCCCAGCCCGGCACAAAGGGCGCGCGGAATCCGGCCATCGTTTTCGATTTCACCACCAGATCCTTCAGAATTTTGTTGAGCGCCGTGCCCATGTGGACATCGCCGTTCGCGAAAGGCGGGCCGTCATGCAGCACGAACAGCTCCGCCTCGGCGCGCGCCTTTTGGATTTGCTCGTAGAGTCCTGCCGCCTCCCATGTTTTCAGCATCTCCGGTTCACGCGTCGCGAGATTTGCCTTCATCGGGAAATCCGTTTTTGGCAGGTTGAGCGTCTCCTTGTAATTTTGGGGCATCGCGGAGGGCGAGGCTAACATCCGGCGCGCGCCAGCGCAATGAATCGGCTGTTCTGCTAGAATGCTCCGATGAGCGCGAAAGTGTCGCTTCAGATCGGCGCGTCGAACGCGGCGGCATGGGAGAATGTGTTGCTCCCATGGTTCCAGGCCGCCGCGCGCGTTTCCTGGCTGCGACAAGATACCACGTTGGTCGTCGTGCCTTACCGCAGTCACGCGTATGCCATTAAAGGACGACTACTCGATCGCGGGATATCGCTTCTCGGGATCCGATTCGTTTCTCCGCCGGAACTCCGGGAATTGATGGTGGCGAGAAGCGAGGCGCGCCTTCCCTTGCGCGAGCATTTGCGCCTACTGCTTTCGATCTCCGCGGAGGAAGGCATGCAGCTCCCGGACGATCCGACGCGGCGGGAAAAAAGAATGCTGGAACTAGATTTTTTGGCCGCGAAATCCGTGGCGCGCGCGCCTGATCATCTGCTGCGCACGCTCGATCAACTCGGTGCGGCTGGTTGGGATTTCTCGGCTTTGAATCTGCCAGCGTTACGTGAAATCGAAGCGCACTTTCGACAGCAGGTGATGGCTTGTGGCTTTGAATTGGTGCATGCGGTTGATCGGCGAGCTGCGCTGGATGCTGGCGACACTGATCCACTTTTTGCGAACATCCTCGTTAGCGGGTTTAACGCAGCCCATTGGCCGCAGTGGCCGTTGCTCAAGGCGGCTGTCCTCTCCGCGAGAGAAGCGACGGTTCTGCTCGAAGATCCACGTGATGAAGCGCGCGATCTCGACGAAGTTTGGGTTGGGACATGGGAAGAGGCATTCGGTGAAGCGAAACCGATAGCTGCGTCGGTAAGTCAAATTGGCGACACTCTTTTCACTGAGGCGGAAATGCAGGGCGCGTCGGTTCGCCCGGCGAATTATTCATTCCTTGTCGGCGCTGACGCGACGGAACAGGCGGAAGCCATCGCCTTGACGTGTGTGCGATTTCTTGCGCAGAAAAATTGCACCCGTATTGGCATTGTCTTTGCCGGCTCCGGATCGCTGCCGCGTCTCGTCGCGAGGGCGCTTTCGAAACTTGAGATTCCGCACAACGACGGCTTCGGACATCCAGTCCCAAGCCTGTTCGAATCCGCCGAATGGCGCGCCTGGCTCCAGCTGCAACGCGGGCCGCGTCTCAACTCACTGCTTCGTTTTCTGAGTGCACGGCAAAATCGCGACGGATTATTTTCCGGGCTAAGCATCCAGGTTGTTGAAAAGACGCTTCGTTCGGCGCACGCCGAGGTCTTGATCGACGATCTCTCCGTTTTG
>JBDUCP010000046.1:0-10935 GCA_040003405.1 Verrucomicrobiota bacterium | reverse complement strand
ATGCGTCGAAACGGTAGACGGCCCACTGATGATCAATGGGGTGCGCGCTTCATCGATTAGGATGGAATCAACTTCATCGACGATCGCGTAATTGTAGCCGCGCTGCACCTGCTGCTCGCGCGTTGTGGCCATGCCGTTGTCGCGCAGATAATCGAAGCCAAACTCGCTGTTCGTCCCGTAGGTGATGTCCATCGCGTACTGCTCGCGACGCACTTCCGGAGATTGATCGTGCTGGATGCAGCCGGTCGTTAGGCCCAGGAAATTGTAGAGTTGCCCCATCCACTCCGCATCGCGGCGCGCGAGATAATCATTCACCGTCACGAGATGCGCGCCTTTGCCGGTGAGCGCGTTGAGGTACAGCGGCAACGTCGCCACCAGCGTCTTGCCTTCACCGGTCGCCATTTCCGAAATGCGACCGCGATGCAGGACGATGCCGCCGACCAACTGCACATCGAAGTGCACCATGTTCCAGGTCATCGGCTGATCGCAGACTGAGAAAGTCTCCTCCCGCGCCGTCAGCCGTCGCGCCGCATTTTTTACGACGGCGAATGCTTCCGGCAAAATTTCATCCAGCTTCGCCCATTGGTCGGTCAACTCCGCAATGGCCGCGAGCTCCGTTTTCCACGCCATCGTTTTCGCGCGCAGCTCGTCGTCCGAGAGCGCTTTGAATTGCTCATCGAACTCGTTGATTCGACGCACGATCGGCGACAAGCGCTTGATTTCGCGCTGATTCTTCGATCCCAATATTTTCTTTAAAATCCATCCGACCATTTCGTTTTTACTATCAACGACATTCCATCATTTGTCATTCGAGACGCAGTCGCTAAGCTCGCGCCATGAAGAAAATTATTTCCACGACCGACGCGCCTGCTGCGATCGGTCCCTACTCGCAAGCCGTCCGCGTCGGCTCTCTTGTTTTCTGCGCCGGCCAGATTCCACTCGATCCAGCGAGCGGACAAATCGTCTCCGAAGACGTCGCCGAGCAAACGCGGCGGGTGCTCGATAATGTCGCCGCCATCCTGAGATCCGAGCAGCTCACGCTCGCGCATGTGGTCAAGACCACGGTCTTCCTCGCCGATTTCGGCGACTTCCAAAAAATGAACGAGGTCTATGGGACCTACTTTAAGGACCAGCCGCCCGCCCGTTCCACCGTCGGCGTATCGACCTTGCCGAAGAATGCGCGCGTCGAGATCGAATGCATCGCATTCACTGACGATGACAACCCAAGCGGCGGCAAATCCGTCAGCGACACTTCCGGCTAGGAACCCGTTCCGGTGCCCGCATGAGCGACGATTTGCTTGCGCTCTTTCGCCGCAGCGGCGCGCTGCTCGATGGCCATTTCGTGTTGCGCTCCGGTCTGCACAGCCGGCAATTTTTCCAGTGCGCCCTGCTCCTCCAGCACACCGACCTCGCCGCAGACATCTGTAGCCAGCTCGCGCAAAAACTGCGCGCCTTCGCCTGCGACAGCGTCATCTCCCCCGCCCTCGGCGGCATCATCGTGGGCCAGGAAGTCGCCCGCTCGTTAGGCAAACGTCACATCTTTGCCGAAAAGGAAGCGGGCGGCCTCGTCTTGCGCCGCGGCTTCACCATTTCGCCTAACGAACGCTTCATCGTCGCCGAAGACGTCGTCACCCGTGGCGGCCGCGTTCAGCAAACCATCGATGTCGTGCGCGCGCACGGTGGCAAAGTCGTCGCCGTCGGCGTCATCGTGGACCGCAGCGGCCCGCGCAAACCAGACTTTGGTTGTCCTTTCGTCAGCCTGATCGAGATGAATGTCGAAACTTTCGACGCCGAAAAATTGCCGCCCGATTTAGCCGGCCTCCCCGTTGCCACTCCCGGGAGTAAATAATTCGCGCGCGTGTCCCGCGGAGCGCAATGAGGTGATGTAGTAAATGGTGCCGCAGAGTCCGAACAGGGCGGCGCCGAGGAAGTTGAAGGCGGGCCCGAGTTTCCACAACAGCGCGCCCAGAATGGCGGCGAGGCTGACAATAAGATCGCGCACGAGATAATAGGCTCCGATCATTTGTCCGCGCCGGTGCGCGGCGCAATAGCCGATGATCATGGCTTTGCGCGGGGTGTCGCCGAATTCTTTCAGCCCGCGAATGGCGAAGGCGATGGCGAGCAGGGCGAAGCTGCCGGAGAGCCAGAGGGCGATGGGGAAAAGGGTGAAGAAGCCGAAGGTGATGAGGACGAAGGGCTCGCGGCCATGTTTATCGGCGAAATGGGAGACGGGCAGGATGCAGAGAGCGGCGACGGCGACTTCGATGGTGGTGAGGAGGCCGATCTGCCGGGCGCTGACGCCGACGTTGTCCATGGCGTAAATGACGACCCAGGCGAAAGGGATGCGTTCGCAAAAACGGACGAGGATGTCGCTGAGCAGAAGGCGGAGCAGCGGAGCGTTGAATTCGCGGAGGCTGCGCCGGAAGTTCCAGCGATCGAGGGCGGTGTTGGCGGCGATGGGGTCATGGGGCAATTGGCGTTGCACGAGGAGTGCGCCGGCGGAGAGAACGATGGAGACGGCCAGGCCGATGCGCACGCCGTTGATGACGCCGAAGCGGTCGATCAGAATGCCGCCCACGATGGGCGCGATCATGATGGGCACGCGCTTGATGATGGCCTGAAGGCCGATGCCCATGGCGTGCCGGTTGGGGCCGAGCGTCGCGCCGACGAGCGAGAAGGTGGCGGGCAGCGAAAAACAGGTCCAGGAAAGGAAGAGAAACATGCCGGCGATGACGGCGCCCCAATGCGGTATAAGGAGGACGAGGGCGTAGCCGGCGATGGAAAAGATGTTGAAGGCCAGGAAGGCGCGGCGGTGTCCCCAGCGATCGACGAGCACGCCGCCGGGATAGGCATAGAGCGCGCCGAGCAACGTGCGGAGGGCATCGAAGAGCCCGATGACGAAGACGCTCGCGCCGAGGACCTGAAGATATTTTGGGACGAAGCGCATCCATAATTCCTCGCCCGCGCCGATGACGAAGATGGCAATGAGGAGGACGACGAGGTTGCGCTTGAGAGCGAGGAGATCGGCGAGGCGGCGCAGCGTCATGCCTTCACATCCTGTCCGCGAACGGAAACGGTGACGAGGGAGAATCTGGGTAGCGCTTGCGTGACGCGTGCGCTACCCGGAGATACTCGCGGCATTCAGCGAGCGTGCTTACACTTGCGTGGTGCGTGTGGCGTGGAAGAAAATTCGTTATCGTTTGGAGTGGCTCGCGCTGAAAGCTGCGGCGAAAATCGTGCCGCTCCTGTCGCGCCAGGCCTGTTATCGGCTCGCGCAAATTACGGGCGCGCTCGCCGCGACGTTGGATCCCCGCGGCCGGCGCGTGGCGTTGAGTAATCTGGAAGCGGCGTTCGGAAATCAATTCTCGCCCGCACAGCGCGCCACGCTCGCACGCGAAAGTTACCAGCATTTCGCGCGGACAATGATCGATCTTTTTTGGAGCACGCGCCTAACGAGAGAAAATTATTCGCGCTACATCGAAGTGGAGGGCCTCGATATTTGGCGCGAAGAAGTGAAACCGGGCCAGGCCGTTATTTTCGCCTGCTGCCACTACAGCAACTTCGAATGGATCGCGGTGTCGGCTAATTTTTTTGGCATTCACAGCGCACTGGTTACCCACGAATTCAAGAATCCGCTGCTCAACGCGATTTTTGTGAGTCTGCGCGAAAGCAGCGGTCAACGCGTGATCCATCGCGCGGGAGCGGTGCTCCAACTTTACAAAACGCTCCGCCGCGGAGAACGCGTAGCGATCCTGACTGACCTGACCATTCCTGCGCAACTGCCGACGGTGGCGATCGATTGTTTCGGATTGAAAACGAGCGTGACGTTTGCGCACGCGTGGGCACATCGGCGTGCCGGCGCGACGATTATCAATGTGCACTGCGAGTCACTGCCGCGCGGTCGCTACCGGATTGTTTTTCATCCGCGGATCGAATTTCCGCCCGACGCATCCTTTCAGGAAATCGCGCAAATGTGCTGGGACCAATTCGAGCCGGTTGTGCGCAAGAATCCGGCGCCATGGCTTTGGATGTATAAGCATTGGCGCTACCGACCGGCGAAGGCGGACCCGAGCGCGTATCCGATCTACGCGAATATTTCTCCAGAGTTCGAACGCCGACTGGAGGAGCGCGCGAAAAATCTTGCACCAATGACCTCCACCATCACGCTCGACCTCGCCCTCCAGCAAGCGGCGGCTATTGACAAGACGCGCGCCATGCGCTCTTCCAATGAGTAACTATGCCATCTCTCTCCCGCCTGCTTCTAGTCACCGTCGCTGCGGCGTCCGCTCTCGTGATGACGGGCTGCGGCACGACCTCCTCCGTCTCCAGCGGTAACTACCACGTCACCGCGCATCGGCCGCACGATCCTTCGGCTGTGCGCGTCAAAGTTTCGCTCTCAAAACAAAACGTTTACGTCATGGAAGGCGATCGCTGTCTCATGGCCGTAGCGACAACGGTGGGCATCCCGGCCAAGCCGACGCCGCGCGGAAACTTTTCCATTTATTCGAAGCAGGAAAACAAGCGCTCCGGTTCCTACGGATTTCGGGTGCAGGGCGACCGCGTCATTCCGGCCGAAGCCGGAGCAAATATCCCCGGCCAATATGTCGGCTATCCGATGGGTTACTGGTGTGAGTTTGCGCCCGCTTACGGGTTTCATCAGGGCTACGTCCACCTGCAACCGCGCAGCCATGGTTGTCTGCGGTTGAAGGGCGAGGCGGCTCCGAAGTTTTTTGCGCTCGTGCACAACGGCACGCCGGTCAACATCGCCGAATCACAACCGGAAGATGCTACCATCGGTCCGAAAATCGTACGGGTGGATGATTCGAAAACGCCTGATCCTCCCGGGAGCGTGTCGATTTCCTCCGCCGCGTTTCAGAAACCGAGCGGCCCGCTGCTGGAGGATTAGACGGCCTGCGGGTCGAGGCCCGCGTTCCAGTGAGCACAAATCTTATCTCCAGCGGCACCAGCGCACGTGAGAAGGTGAACTTGCGTACGCCCGCGGTGATGACGGCGGTGCAGGAGCAGGTCGAGTCGCATTATCGCAGCGACATCGTGGACAAAGTGCGGCGCACCGGCGGTGTGCTCAAGGTGGGTGATGTGACGGTGCGGCTGGCCAAACAATTCGGCTTCTGCTACGGCGTCGAGCGCGCGATCGATCTCGCCTATGCCGCGCGCAAAGTTTTCCAGGACCGCCGCCTTTTCATCGTCGGCGAAATCATTCACAATCCGGAGGTGAACGAGCAAATCTCCTCGTTAGGTATCAAGAACCTAATGGGGAAAAACAAGCAGGCTGATATCGCGGATCTGCTGCCGGAGGATGTGGTTATCGTTCCGGCGTTCGGGACAGAGCTGTCGATCTTGCAGCAGATTAAGGAGCGCGGTTGTCAGATCGTCGATACCACTTGCGGCGACGTCATGAGCGTATGGAAGCGCGTGCGCAAATATGCCAGCGAATCGGCCACGTCGATCATTCATGGCAAAGCCGAGCATGAAGAAACGAAGGCCACCAGCTCGCGCGCGCTCGGCGACGGCAAGGGACATTACCTCGTCGTCCTCACGCTCGCCGACACCGATTACGTTTGCGATTACATCCGACATGGCGGCGACAAGCGGGCCTTCCTCCAAAAATTTGCCGGCGCGCATTCGCCCGGTTTCGATCCCGATCTGCATCTGCGCACAATAGGCGTAGCGAATCAAACCACCATGCTGCGCGGCGAGACCGAAGAAGTGCAGCGGCGCGTGCGCCAGGCCATCGTCGATCGCGACGGCGCGGAACTGGCCGGAAATAATTTCCGCTTCTTTGACACCATCTGCGGCGCCACCCAGGAACGTCAGGACGCCTTGCGCGAGCTGCTCGATGTGCGGATGGATCTGCTCCTCGTCGTCGGCGGTTACAATAGCTCGAACACCTCACATCTCGCCGAAATGGGCGAAGAGAAATTGCCGACCTACTTCGTCCTCAATGCCTCGCGCCTCGTCTCGCCTAACGAGATCAAGCATTACGACCTGCACCAGAAGACGGAAGTCATCGCGCGCAGCTGGCTGCCGGCGGGTCCGGTCGTCGTCGGCATCACTGCGGGTGCTTCCTGCCCCAATAATCTGATCGAAGAAACGTTGCTTCGACTTTTTGAGCTGCGCGGAATTCGACGCGAACAGCTCGAGCAAGCAGCCTGAGTCGCCGTTTGACTTTCCCGGTTTGGGACGGGGAGCATTATGATTTCAACTGCCCTTGAAATTCGCCAACGCTTTCGGCGCGGAGGTGGTGCTATTCACGACCTCACCGGGCAAGACTGAAGACGCCAAACGCTTCGGCGCACATGATCATTTCACCTTGCAGGTGATGCCGCGCTCCGCGCAAAAATCGAGCATCCTGGCCCTGGTCGACGCGCCCTCAGAGCCGGTTAAGCGGGCTTTCGCAACCGTGATCAAGCTGCGTCCGCGTCGAGAATTTCTGGATGGTATTTTCGCCAATAGCGCAGCGAGGCGGTCACGGCCATGGCGCTGGGATCGGCCGCTTCGTAGCCCTGCGCTTCATTTTCATTCGCGCCGCCGGCGCGTAAGTCCGCGTGCTCATAGGCGGCGAACGCCGGAATCAACGCTTCGTTAACAGCGCCGTCGCGCAGTTGGTTGAGAAACCATTGCGACCAGCGTGTGACCCGTTCGTCCAAGGCGTCGAGATGTTCGGCGACTGAGCCAGTCACTTTTCCGAAATGCGGCAGATAGAGATTCACCGGATCGAGCGCGCGGATTTTTTTGATCGACTCGCGCCACGATTCGACATGCAGCTCCGGCGGCACGAACGGCGGAATAGGCGGGCCGCCGCCGATACGGATTCCGGCAATATCGCCTCCGAACACATTGCCGTCCCATTGGTAGATATGATGGTGGCTGGCATGCCCCGGTGTGGCTATCGCGCGGACTTCAAACGGCGAAGCACAGATGACCTCCGCGTCTTCCACCACCTTCAGCCGCTCGGTCGGCACCGGCGCGATGCGGCCCCAAAGCCGCGGCATGTTGTCGCCGAAAATACGCGTGGCGGATTCGATGAGCTTCGCCGGATCGAGCAAATGCGGCGCACCGCGGGGATGCACATACACGGTCGCGCCGAGTTCGGCAAAGCGCCAAGCCGCACCGGCGTGATCGAAGTGAATGTGACTGAGAAAAACATGACGCACGTCGTCGGGCGCGAATCCGACGCGGCGTAGCTCCGCCACGACATTGTCGAAGGTCGATTCCGGGCCGGTGTCGAACAACGCAATGCCATCATTCGTCTCGAGCGCGGTGGCGGCAATGATCCCGGGCCGCCCGAGCTGTCGCGTGTCGAGAACGTGAACCATGCCCTTACCAAGGAGGAAGCGGCCACGAAATCAAGCGACAGCGAATCGACCCGCGCAAACAGCACGCGCCGCGCGAAATTCCATTACCATGCGTGCAATCTGGAAAGGCAGTATCAGTTTCGGGCTCGTCAATATTCCCATCGCGCTCTATCCAGCGACGCGAAAGGAAGAGCTGAAATTCCGGCTCCTCCGAGCCGCCGATCACAGCCCGGTGAACTACAAGCGCGTCGCCGAAAAGGACGGCAAGGAAGTTCCATGGGATCAGATCGTGAAAGGCTACGAGTACGAAAAGGGAAAGTTCGTCGTGCTGAACGAAAAAGATTTTCAACGCGTCGATCTCGAGGCGACGCAGACCGTGGACATCCAGGACTTCGTCGATATCGACGAGATCGACCCGATGTATTTCTACAAGCCGTATTTTCTCGAGCCGCAGAAAGGGGGCGACAAGGCCTACACCCTCCTGCGTGAAGCTTTGGCCGACGGCAAGAAAGTGGGCATCGCGAAAGTCGTGATCAAGACGCGCCAGTATCTGGCCGGCGTCAAAGCGCTCAAGCACGCATTGGTGCTGGAGTTGATGCATTTCGGCGAGGAGTTATCCGACGCTGAGAAATTGAATGTGCCGAAAAAACTCGAGCTCGGAAAACGCGAGAAGGAGATGGCGAAAGCGTTGGTCGATAGCATGACTTCGAAGTGGGATCCGGAAAAATATCACGACGACTATCGCGAGGCGTTGCTGGAAGTGATTGAGGAGAAAGTCGAATCCGGCGGGAAAGAGATTGCGGAGAAGCCGAGAGAAAAAAAGGCATCGACCAAAGTGATCGACCTTGTCGCGGTCTTGCAGGAAAGCCTGGCCAAATCGCAAAGCGCCAGGAAAAAAAAGCGCCCGGCCAAATCCCACGTGAAAAAGGCCGCCTAACGATCGGCCAATTCAGTCGAGGTCGGCGAGAGCTGACGCCACCGCACTCATAAAGGTGCGCGCTCCCTCTCCGCCCAGGTTGGAGTCAACGCCTTCCAACCGGCGAATCAAATCGAGCACCTCGTGCCGCGCGTACGGTCCACCCGCCGCCGCGCAGAAATGCGTCCGGCAAGCGAAGGGCCGCGCGGCGTAGATGAGACAGTTACCCGTCTCGGCTTCGAGCATGGGACAAGCGCCCGTGGGATTCGCCGGCAACTGCCGCCGACCCGTCGCCCGCAACGCCTTGGCCGCGACCAGCGCTTCTCCTCTTGTTAGGTAAGGAGTGCGCCCGGTTAATTTGAAGTGGCAACATTCCTTCATCCGCACGCAGTTGCGCTCGATTGGCCGCCGGGCCAGATCGGCATAAACGGCGCGCACTTCATCGAGCGCCTCCTCATTTACAGACGCAGAAAATCGGCGCGATCTCATATCAACGCGCCATGGCGTGTCCAGCCAGCCAGCCGGTCGTCCACGCCGCCTGAAAATTGAAACCGCCGGTGATGCCATCGAGGTCGAGCAGTTCGCCGGCGAAATAGAGGCCGGGGGTGATACGGCTTTCCATCGTCTTGAAATTGATCTCGCGCAGACTCACTCCGCCGCAAGTGACAAACTCATCTTTGTTGAGCGACTTGCCGTTCACTTCCAATTCCGTGCGCGTCAGCAGCGCGGCCAGCGCATTTCGTTGCGTGCGCGGCAGCGCCGTCCAACGCGCGTCCTGACCGATGCCAGCCGCGAGCGCGAGTTGCTCCCACAAGCGCGCGGGCAACGGCGCCAGCGGCGAGTTGACGACGAGGCGATTCGGCTGCGTCTGCCGTTGCGTTTGCAGTTGCACGCGAATTTCCTCTTCGCGCAAATCCGGCAGCCAGTTCACGCGCAGGACAAAATGATAATCCAGATCGTGCAGCTCGCGCGCGCCCCAGGCTGACAATCGCAATATCGCGGGACCGCTCACGCCATCGTGTGTGATCAGCAGCGGCCCGCGCTCCCTCAGCCGAGTCCCGGCCACGCTAGCTGCGACATCCGGAATGGAAATTCCCGGCAAAAGACGAAGCCACGGGGCGGCAACGTGCAATGAAAAAAGCGACGGCACTGGCGGCACCAACTTGTGACCGAGCGATTGCGCAAGCTGCGCGCCGCCCACCGCGCGCGAACCACCCGTCGCCAGCAGGATCCGATCGCACTTGATCGTCTCGCCATTGCGCACATCGAGTTCAAACCCCACTCGCGCCCGCTCGATCTCCCTCCGCAGAAAGAGCCGCACATCGGCCGCCTGCGCTTCATTCGTTAGGCAATCAATGATCGTGCGCGACGAATCCGTGATCGGAAAAATTCGTCCGTCTGCTTCCACCTTTAACTTCACGCCGCGGCTTTCGAACCACTCCACCGTATCGCTGGGCGAGAAACGATGGAGCGGCGAAATGAGTTCCTCCTCACCTCTGGGATAGCGTGCGCTTAACTCGCGCGGCTCGAACGAAGCATGCGTAACGTTACATCGCCCGCCGCCGGAAACGCGCACCTTGGTCAGGAATTCCGAGCCGCGTTCATAGATCGAAACTTCGTTTGCGGGATTCGCCCGCGCGCAGGCGATCGCGGCGAAAAATCCAGCCGCGCCTCCACCCACGATCGCAATGCGCTCGCTTCCCATTTCAGTCGCGAGGTCGATTGATCGTTAGCTCAACTTGCTCTCAACGATCTGAATGATTTTGCCGAACTCCTCTTCGGAACTCGCGCGAAGCCGCTGAAGTTTTTCCTGAAGATCCGATCGCCATTTTTCGTCTTTCAGTCCCGCCAGATTAATCCGCACGTTCATGGCCGCGCCTTCAAGGCAAGCGCGCAGGGCGAGCAGACCGACGCCGACATCGGAAATCGACGCTGGGTTCCCCTGCTCCGCCATGGCCGCCAGGAGGGGATAAGATTGCGCTGCCGTTTCCATCACGCGCAATGGAATCTCGGCGGCATATTTGTTGGCAGACTGGATGGCCGCAGTGCGCGCCAATTTTTCTTCGGCGGAGTTTTTGGGCAGGGCGAAAGCCTCCATCACTTTGTTGAACGCGGCCGTATCTTCATCGACCAGAAACAGCAGCTCATCCTTCTGTTGCTGCGCTTTGACCGCCCAGTCACTGAAGTAGGGCAGCTTGTCGTCCCAGCCGCGTTTCCCGGCCGACAGATTGGCAACCATCCCGCCTAACGACACGCTCAGTGCGCCCATGAGCGCGGCCACCGACCCGCCCCCCGGAGCCGGCGAATCGCGCAGGGTCTCATTACAGAACTCACGCAGGTTTAATTTGAGCAATGATTTCTTAGCAGCGGATTCCATCTTGAGTTCGATAATTTTTTCCTCGGGTACAAAAGGTTTTAACTCGCTTAATCCCATCGAGCGAATGGCGATGTCGATCAATTCTTCGTCCGCCGCGCCCTCGGACCATTGTTGTTTGCGTAGAAAAAATTTTCCGGCATCGATCAAACACTTCTTCGGCAGCATGCCGACCACTTCCGATCCCGTGACGCGCAGGCCGCGTTTGCTCGCCGCTTCACAACAGGCCTCAAATGCAACGTGCAATGGTGTCGCGTCGATGTCGGTTAAATTCATCGAGACCTGTGCGATGCCGTATTCTTCCACGTACCAGCCGATCGCCTTGACAT
>JBDUCP010000172.1:0-3273 GCA_040003405.1 Verrucomicrobiota bacterium | reverse complement strand
ATCGCCAATGGAAATTTCCGCGTGGGCGAGATGTTCGCCCACTCGATGATCGATTCCCTCGTAATGGCCGCAGATGATGATGAGGTGCGGTCGGGTTGAAAATTCGCGAGCAAGCGCTTGCGTTAAGCGCCGGCCTTGCGGCGTCATCAGGACAGCGAAACTGTTTTCCGCGCGCAGAGATTCTACCGCCGCGAAAACCGGCTCCGGCTTCATCACCATTCCTTGGCCTCCGCCGAACGGCGCATCGTCAACGGTGTGATGTTTATCCGTCGTCCAATCGCGCAGATTGTGAATGTGCAAGTCGAGTGCGCCGCTTTCCTGCGCGCGCTTCATCATGCTTTCGTTTAACGGCGCGCGGCAGATTTCGGGAAACAGCGTGACGATGTCGATCCGCATCGAGCGAAAGTCCAACGTCAAAGCTCCGACGTCCAACGCTTCCATGAAGAAGCGCGAAAACTACTCGACGATTTCGAGCGTGGCGCGCTCACCATGGCGGGCGGCGGAACTCGCCAGCAACGCGCGAATCGCCTGAATCGTCTGGCCGTTGCGGCCGATGACTCGCCCGACGTCGGTCTGCCGCAACTGCACTCGAAAGATCGTCATCTTCCCCGAAGGAATTTCCGAGAGCAACATTTCGTCGGGAAATTCGACGAGTTGGCGAATGACGAACTCAAGGAACTGCTTCACGCGCTGGCGTCAGGTTCCGCCGTCACTGAAACCGGCGCTTCAACCGCAGGGGTCACGGCATCCTCGCTGATGACCTCGGCCGGCGCGGGCGTTTCGTCTAACGACTTCTTTTTATTCTTCTTGATCAAACTGCGCACGGTATCGGACGGCTGCGCACCCTGGGAAATCCAATGTTCGATCCGATCCAGCTTCAGCGTGCTGTTATGATCGGGCTTCTTCGGATCGTAAGTGCCGATGATCTCGATAAATTTTCCGTCGCGCGGGCTGCGGCTATCGGCCACGACCACCTTGTAATAGGGGCGATTCCTCGCGCCTTCTCTGCGTAATCTGATTGAAACTGCCATATCGTTAATTTTTCATCCGCGCCATTTGCGCCATCATTTTTTTCATTTTGCCCGCGTTCTTCATCATCTTTCGCATCTGATTGAAACGCTGCAGCAAGTCGTTCACTTCCGTCACGCTGCTACCGCTGCCGCGGGCGATCCGTTGCCGCCGCCGCGCATTTAGAATGTCCGGCCGCGTCCGCTCTTCGTGCGTCATGGAAAGCACAATCGCTTCCGTCCGCTTGAGCTGCTTCTCGTCCACGGAGAGGCCCTGCACGTTACTCATCCCCGGGATCATGCCAAGAATATTCTCCAACGGCCCCATCTTCCTCATCATTTTGAATTGGGCCAGGAAATCGTTGAAATCGAATGAGGCGGTCCGCAGCTTGCGCTCCATGCGCAAGGCTTCTTCTTCGTCCACCGCCTCGGCTGCTTTTTCGACGAGACCGACGATGTCGCCCATGCCGAGGATGCGACCAGCGAGTCGGTCGGGCACAAACGGCTCGAATTGATCGAGCCTTTCGCCGACGCCGGCGAATTTGATCGGCCGCTGCGTCACCTCGCGCATGGAAAGCGCCGCGCCGCCGCGCGCATCGCCATCGAGTTTCGTGAGCACAATGCCGGTGATGCCGAGCGCTTCGTGAAAATGCGTCGCCACGCTGACCGCTTGCTGGCCGGTTGCCGCGTCCGCCACGAGCAGGATTTCCTGGGGCCGCAAAAATTCTTTTAGCTGTTTGATTTCTTCAATTAGCGCGGCGTCAATTTCCTGTCGCCCGGCGGTGTCGAAAATTTGCACGTTGCCATTCTGCTGCGCCGCCCATTCCAGACTCGCCGCCGCTGAGCGTTGCAGATTTTTCTCGTCGAGACTCGGCGTGTAAACCGGCACCTCCACTTGCCGTGCGAGCGTAGCGAGTTGCTCGATCGCTGCCGGCCGATGTAGATCGCAGGCGATGAGCAACGGCGTGCGACCCTGCTTTTTCAAATAACGCGCGAGCTTAGCCGACGATGTTGTTTTCCCCGCGCCATTGAGACCGACCATGAGAATGCGCGCCGGCTTTTCCAGATTGAGCGGTGCGGCGTCGCCGCCGAGAAGTGCCGTCAATTCTTCGTGGAAAATTTTGACGATCTGCTGTCCGGGAGTGACGCTGCGCAGCACCTCTTCGCCCAGCGCTTTTACTTTGATGCGCGCGATGAAATTTTTCGCGACCTGAAAATCAACATCCGCTTCGAGCAAGGCGAGACGCACCTGCCGCAGCGCGTCATTGATATTGGTTTCGCTGATCGTGCCGTGCCCGCGGAGATCCTTGAAGATGTCCTGGAGCTTGTCGCCGAGTTGCGAAAACATCGTGGGTTCGAAACGGAAAAGCGCTACGCTATTTTTTCGGCGTCGCCACCGGTGAGGCAGCGGGCGGAGCGACTGCGCCGCCTTCATCGATCGCGAAACTCCACTGGGATTGCACCCGTTTTCCTTCAGACATCGCTTCGAGAATGACGGTGCATTGTTTGTCGCGAATTTTTTGTGTCACTTGATACGAAACCGTAGAGCTTTTCGCATCGAAGGAGGCGGGCACCAGCCCGAGCCCGCTGACACGCATCTTCACGCTGCTGGCATCGATCGGCCCGAATGAAGAGACGTTGGCGCGGATTAATGGCATCGCCGTGCGCACCGTCTCGCCGTTTGCAGGTTGCGATTGCAATTCGGTGGCACCCACTTGCGCGACTGGATTACTTCCTGCGCTCGATGTCGCGATCATCCCGATCGCGTCAGTAAATACCTTCGGCTTATTCGCTTCGATTACGTAACGTCCGATTGAATCCGTTGGGGTCCGGAACGTGATCGGCTGGCCGTAAACGGTGAACATCGCTTCGAACCCGGCTTTCATCGCGGTCTCTTTTACCTGCGGATTCCAGTTACCGAATGGCACTGCGAAACAATTCGCCCTAATTCCGAGTCTTTGTTCCAGGAGCTGCTTCGATCCTCCAATTTCCGCATCGAGCCACTGCTGATATTCCTGCGGATTAAGATGTTTTTTCGTGACCTTGTCGTACGGCTTTTTGAGATCCTGGTGCGTGGCGGAGTGGGCCTGGATGTCCACACCAGCGTCCCGCATTTCTGCGAGCTGCTCCCACGTTATCGCTTCGCCGCCGCCAAACTTTCCACCACGAACGCCCTCGGTATAAATGAATAGAGTGAGTGGATAGTTGAATTTCTTCATAATTGGCCAACCCACTTCGTACTGCGATTTCCAGCCATCGTCGAAGG
>JBDUCP010000045.1:0-11104 GCA_040003405.1 Verrucomicrobiota bacterium | reverse complement strand
CAGATTAAAGTTTTGAAACACGAAGCCTAGCTTGCGGTTGCGAACGTCGGCTAACTGATCGCGACTGAGCGATGAAACGTCCTCGCCGTCGAGAAAATAGCGGCCCGCCGTGGGACGGTCGAGGCAACCCAGGATGTTCATCAAAGTAGACTTCCCCGACCCGCTCGATCCCATCAGCGCAACGAATTCGCCGCGCTCAATCTCCATGGAAACGCCGCGCACGGCGTGCACTTCCACCTCGCCAGTCCGATAAGTCTTTTCGACATTATCGAGCCGAACCGCGGCGGCAGCGAGATCAGCCGACTTTTCCATCGCCCGTTAGAAACGCCGCTGCCCCCCGCCAAACGGATTTGCCGCGGGAGTTGCGGAAACGTTTGCACCGCGCTCAGTCATTCCCGTGACCACGCGATCGCCGTCTTTCAAACCTTCGAGGACTTCAGTTGTAATGCCGTCACTGATTCCGGTCTTGACGTTTGTGTTCCTTGGACTCCCGGCACCGGGAGCCAAAACATAAACGGTGCGTTCGATCCGACGCTCGCCGCGATTTGCTCCCGCCTTTGCGCCGGCTGGCCGACCACCGCCGGAGGGATCGCGTTTCCCCGGGGTTGTTGGATTTTCGTCCGGCATGCGAAAACGCAACGCACCGTTCGGAACTTTCAAGGCATCATCCCGGTGCGCCGAGATGATAGAAACATTCGCGGTCATTCCCGGCTTCAGTTTTAACTCGGGATTGCTGACACCGATGACGGTGTCGTAGGTGACCACGTTCTGGACGGTAATCGGCGCGTTGCGCACCTGCACCACCTTCCCGCGAAACGTGCGGGAAGGAAAAGCATCAACGGTGAATTCCACATCTTGATCGATCGCGACGCCGCCGACGTCAGCCTCCGCAACGTTTGCGTCGATTTGCATTTTCGCGAGATCGTTTGCGATGGTGAAAATTACCGGTGCCTGCAGGCTCGCCGCCACCGTCTGTCCGACATCCACGTTTCGTGAAATCACTATGCCATCGATCGGAGAAGTGATGGTGCAATGATCCAGGTCCGCCTGCGCCTTTTGCAGCGCGCCTTCCTTTATCTTCACATTCGCTTCCGCCTGATGAAGGTTGGCCGTGGCCTGATCAAGATCGGATTGTGCGGAATTCTGTTTCGCAACGAGGGCTTGGGTGCGTGCGGCATTCAGGCGCGCAAGGTCAAGGGCCGCGCGCGCATTGGCTAAGTCACCGTCAGCTTGATTAACGTTGGCTTGAAAAACCACCGGATCGATCTGGGCGATGACTTCTCCTGCTTTCACGTTCGAATTAAAATCAGCGAAGAGTTTCTGGATATTTCCCGAAACCTGACTGCCGACCTGAACATTTTGCACCGGATTAAGCGTCCCAGTTGCCGTTACTGCTTGCGTGATGGGCCCGCGCGTGACGGCGACTGTTTGAAAATTCTGTCCACTGCCGCGACCACACTTGCGTACTGCAAATACAACAATCAGCAATGCAATGATGCCGATAACAATTGTGCGTGAGCGTCTTAACATTTTTCCGCTGCCGTGATGATGATCGTGATCGGTGTTAATACAACCACTGCAGTCCGCTGAAGTTGCGCTCAGTGTTTCGCTTGTCAGAGTGAAACGCGATGCGTCGCTACTTTGAAATCTACGGCATCATGCTGCGCAACTCGCTCATTCGCGAGCTGAGCTTCAAGGCAAATTTTATTCTGTGGATGATTGTGGAAGTTCTCTGGTTCTGCGGTCAGATCGCTTTCTTTAGCATCATCTTCGGCCAGGTGAACCAGATCGGCGATTGGTCGAAATGGGAAGTGGTCCTGCTCGTCGGCACCCATCAGATGATTGCACAATTATTTCAGGCGTTTTTCTTCGTCAACCTGGCGAACATTCCCGAGCTGGTGCGGATGGGGAAACTCGATTCACTGCTGGTATTGCCAATCGACAGCCAGTTCGCGGTCTCGACGAAGCAGTTCGGTCTCGACAGCATCCTCAACGCCATCCTCGGCGGCGTGGTAGTGCTCGTGTCGCTCGCACAATTGCACGTCACGCCCAGCGTCAGCGCGGTCCTGCTCTACATCGTCGCGCTCGGCTTTGGCGTCGCCGTTCATTACTCCATCATGCTCAGCCTCGCCGCCGTCAGTTTCTGGATCATCCGCGCGCAGGGTCTCGTTTACGGATATTTTAACTTTCTCCAGATCGCGCGCTATCCGGACGTCATTTTCCCGAAGCTATTCCGCTTTGTTTTCGGTTGGATCGTGCCGGTCATTATCGTGGCGAATATTCCGGCGCGACTCCTCATCAAATCGCTCGGTCAACCGCAATGGCTGATGTTGCATCTGGTGCTGGCCGGCTCGCTCGCGTTCATTTTATCGCGCTTGTTTTGGCGCTTCGCTTTGCGGCATTACGCGAGCGCGAGTTCGTAAAAAATCGCGCTCCGAAAAGCCTGTCGTTTGCTCGTTTTTAACGGGTAAAACTCTCCTTGCGTCCCTCGACAAATGCCCTTAAATAAGCCTCCGCTCGCGCCCGGCCACGAAAGGGTGCAATACAAAAATATGGCTCGCTCCCCGAAAAAAGCTCCAAAAAAACCGGTGAAGGCGAAAGCTCCCGCGAAGAAAAAGAAGGCACTGCCGAAGGCAAAGGCGACCCGCGCGAAAATTTCGAAGCCTGCCAAACAGGCGCCGGTCAAGAGAAGCTCAGCGGCCCGTCCAAAAAAAACCGTGGCTCGCGCCGCGAAGCCGGCCAAGGCAAATGGTGCGCACAAAATTTCCAGCCGCCGTACGACGACGGATACAATTTTACCCCCTAAGAATCACAAGGAACGCCGGCTCGATCCGTTCACGCGCGCACAAAAGGACAAGCTGCTCCAATTGCGCGATGCGATGGTCGATTCGATGGCAGGAGTCGCGAAGGATAATTTGCGCTCCCGCGCGGAAGGCAGTGAAGCATCAGCGTTTGGAATGCACCAGGCGGACGCGGGTAGCGATGCTTACGATCGCGATTTTGCGCTAAGCTTGCTTTCGCAGGAACAGGACGCGCTTTACGAAATCGACCAGGCGCTGAAACGCATCGAGCTCGGCACCTACGGCAAGTGCGAGATGTCGGGTAAACCGATTTCCCACGCCCGGCTCGAAGCCATTCCGTTTGCGCGCTTCACGGTGGAGTGCCAGTCGCAACTAGAGAAACAAAACAAGGCTTCTCGGGTGCGGCAATCGGTGACATCGCTGTTTGGCTTGACCGATGAGGACGGCGAAGGGGAAGAAGAATCCGAGGCTAAGACCGAGGATGTGAAGGAGTAAATTTATGGCGCAGGAAATTATCACCCTTGAATGCACCGAAGCGAAAGCGCTGGGCCAACCGGTCTCGCGCTACATGAGCACGCGGAATAAAAAAAGTCCGCAAACGCCGAACCGCCTCGAAAAAAAGAAATACAATCCGTTTCTGAAGCGGCATACACTGCATCGCGAAACGAGGTAACCATCCATGCAACCGAAGACTGCTAAACGCCGTTCCGCTTTTCGCCGCGCCAATCGCACGATGCCGCGCCGCCGCATCGACATCGCGACGGAAGCGATTGATTACAAGAATCCAGATCTGTTGAAAAAATTTGTCACGGAAAGCGGAAAAATTTTGCCGCGCCGCGTGACGGGCATGCCGGCGCACATGCACCGCAAAATCACGCGTGAGATCAAGCGCAGTCGTTCGGTCTTGCTAATGAAGTAGCGACGACGTTCACGCTTTGCGTGTCCGTTCGCCCTGCTCGATCAGCTTCCAGAATTCGCGCGTCTGGCCGAGTTGATCGTCTTCCGCCATCGGCAGTTTGCTGCGGAAAAGAAAATCGCGAAACGTGTTTTTGTGCAACACGCGATGGACAGTGATTCCTTCCGCGCGCTGCTCAAAATAAATGCGGTAATCTTTCGCGCGATAGCGGTAGAGCTTCTTCCCCTTGCGCTCGATCACTCCGAAACGACTGGCGTCGAGGTGAGCCAGGTCTTCCGGCAGGACCTGAAACTCGGCGAGCAATTCGAGCTGCAACGACTTCGGCAGCGCGGAGATTTCCGCAGCGCTTAATTCGTTAAAAATGATCTGGAACATCGCGGCTGCTCACACATACACGCGGCGCACTCGACTGCCAACGCGCGTCGTAATCTCCCACGTGATTGTATCCGCGCGCTCCGCCAGCTCCGTCGCGGAAATTTCTGCTTCCCCCTGGCGACCCATCAGCACCACTTCGTCGCCCACGATTGCGTCGCGGATGTGCGAAACATCGATCATCATCAAATCCATTGTGACCCGGCCGAGCAGCGCACAACGCTGGCCGCGGACCAAAACGCACGTGTCGCGATTCGAGAGACGACGTGGATAGCCATCGGCATACCCGGCAGAGAGTGTGGCCACGCGCATTTCCCGCGGTGTGATAAACGTCCGGCCGTAACTGATGCCATGTCCAGCGGGCATGGTGCGGATGAGCGCGATGCGCGTTTTCCACATCATTACCGGTTGCAGTAATTTTTGAAATTCAGGCAACGGCGAGATGCCATAAAGCATCAGTCCAGCTCGCACGATGTCGAACGAAGGATCGGCAAACGCGAGCACACCCGCGCTCGGCAAAACGTGGACCTTGTAATCTCCGGGAAATTCCGCGCGAAGTTTTCTCACTAATTCGGAAAACTCCGAAAGCTCCGCGTGTGTAAAATCGGCGTCTTCGTTCGAAACCGGGAGATGCGTCGAGATGCTGTGAATCTTGATGTGAGGCAGCGCGGCGATTTTATGAAAAAGCGCCGCCGCCTCTGTTTGCGAAATGCCCATTCTTCCCATTCCGGTATCGATGACAAAATTGATCGCGACAGGGCCGAACGCCTGCGCTTCCTCCAAGGTGGAGATGGACGGAATAAACTGGTGCTCAGCGATGGCTGATCTCTCGTTAGGCAAGGCCGGCCCCAAAATAATAATGGGATGCGGAACGGCTTCGCGCAGCAGCATCGCCTCCTCCAAATTCGCGACACCGAAAAATTGCGCGTCCTGTGCCAGCGCCTTGGCCACGCCCACCATGCCGTGGCCGTAAGCGTTCGCCTTGACGACGGCGAGCAATTGCACCGTCGAGCCAAGGCGGCCTCGCACGACTGCCGCATTGTGCCGCAAGGCTCGGCGATCGATTTCGGCCCAACAACGATACCTGTTTTCGGAATTCATTACTTCGGCACCGTGATGTGCGGCTCGCGAAGATAGATTGGTTCGAGCAGCACGGTTTCGGTTATTTTATCGGCACGGTGGTGCGCAAGTTCCGCTAATTTTTTCGCGGAAGGAAATGCCATCATTGTCCGCGGGAATTGCGGCAGCGGAGTCGAACAATAAATCGGCACGCCGCATTCCCGGATCTTTCCTTCCAACTCCGCGGGCGAATAAAGCGAGGGACCTTCGATGCATTGGCCATCGCTCACGCGTGCGAAGAAAAAGGATTGGCGGCGGGCGTCACCGACGACGCAATATTCACGCGAGCCGGTATCGATCGCACAGATCGAAGGCAGTCCAATCAGTTTCGTTTTCTGCGCTGCTCGCAGACCGAAGGCAGCGGCGATGGCGATGCGCGTGCCCGCATAAGAACCCGGGCCAAGACCGACGACGATGACGTCGGCCGCGCCAAATCGCTGGGAGAAACGCTCCATATGTTCGAAGAACAAACCCGAATGTTTTCGATCGTTTGCGAAAAGCTGTTCCACGATTTCCGCGCCATCCTCCCGCCAAGCGATACTTCCCTGTCCGCTTGAGAGTTCCAACGCCAGGATCTTCAC
This sequence comes from Verrucomicrobiota bacterium, assembly GCA_040003405.1. Classification (GTDB taxonomy): domain Bacteria; phylum Verrucomicrobiota; class Verrucomicrobiia; order Chthoniobacterales; family UBA10450; genus JBDUCP01. The sequence goes on along the minus strand of JBDUCP010000045.1, from coordinate 5,315 downwards.
GCCCGTTTTGATTCCTTGAGCACGCGCACATCACCCTCCTTAATCTCAAACGAAATCCAGCGCGCTCGGTCGGGTATGACCTCGGGAAATCGATCGGCCCATTCGATCACACAGACGCCATCGCCGTCCGCGTAATCATCGAATCCCAAACGCAAAACCGCCTCGCGTTGATCGAGTCGATAAAAATCAAAGTGATAGATCGGCAAACGACCACCGGCATATTCATGCAGCAAAGTGAAGGTTGGGCTGGTCACATCGCACGGACAATCCAGACCGGCGACAAAGCCTTTAACGAACTGCGTTTTGCCGGCGCCTAGATCACCGCTCAAGGCCAACACCTCGCCGGCACGCGCGTTCCGTGCGTGATCACGTCCCAAGGCGATGGTTTCTTCCGCGCTATTGGAAATGCACATAACCTTTCCATTTCCGATTTGTGATTTGCGATTTGCGACTCAAGCAACCGATGCGCGTGAGTAGAAGTTTTTGGAATTTTTTGGGCCAGGTTTTTTGCAGGCGAGCGCTATGACTGGGCGCGATGGCGAATAACAATTCGTAATCTTCCCCGTCGGAAATTGCCTGCGCGGCAGAACAACCTCGATGTCGCGGCAACGCGTTTTCGTCCACCGCAAAGCCGACGTTGCTCGCGCGCGCGAGGCGTGGCAAATCCGACCCGAGTCCATCGCTCAGGTCCATCATCGCGTGAATGGGAAAATGCTTTGTTAACCAGCGCGACTCTTCAATCCGCGGCGTAAATTTTAGATGGCGTCCGCGGAGCGATCCTCCCAACCGGCCGGTGACAAATAATTCGTCAGCTACTTTTCCGCCCGCGCGCGTGACCCATCGGTCCTTCTCTGCGAAACCGCTGACGCTCACCGAAATCACCGCAGGGCCCTGGGTGTTACTCGTCTCGCCCCCGACAATGGCGACGTCGAAAAGGAGCGCTGCCTCAGCCAGTCCCCGATAGATCCCCTGCACCCAGTGGAGGGTTCTTTCTCCAGGAATGATTATCGTAATGAGCGCGAACTGCGGAATGCCGGACATGGCGGCGAAATCACTGAGTGGACGCGCCATCGCTTTCCAACCAATGAACTTTGGCGGCGCCTCCTTCGCAAAGTGGATTCCCTCCACGATGCAATCCGTTTTCAGTAATTGAAATTGTTGTCCCGAGGACGAAGCGACGACGGCGCAATCATCGCCTGCGCCTACCACAACCGAATCATTAGTCGTTAATTTCGGCAACAGGCGAGCGAGCAACTGGTTTTCGCCGAGCCCTCGCAACTTCATTACTGAATCAATTCCGGGAAAGCCAGCGCCGTCAATGTTAGAGCGTTGAAGAGCGCGTGCATCGTCATCGAGACGAGGATGGAGCCGCTCCATTCATAAGCGATGGTGAAACAAGTGCCGAGAATGAAGAGCGGCGCAAAGGAGGGCAGGTGCGCATGCACTGCCGCAAAGAGCAGCGCGTTCACAATCAAGCCCACGAAGCGGCCGAAATATCGCTTTAACACCCCATAGAAGAAAAATCGAAACAGAAATTCCTCGGCAATCGGCGCGAGCGCAACCGCCAGCACAATGATGATCATCCGCGCGCCCAAAGAATCGGAGGTCGTAAACAAATCGACAATCGCCTGCTTTTCTGGCGGGCCATGGAAGTAGCGCTGCGTGACGACATCGCCCAGAAACACGAGCGGATACGCGGCGAGCATCAGGACCATCCCGGTCATGATGGCGCGACGAAAACTGACCGCGGAGAAACCGCCTAACATGTTAACATCGCGCCCGCGGAAGCGCAGAAAGATCGCGATGAAAAAAACCATGCCGACCGAAAACAGCGCGTTGGCCGCGAGGTCGCGACTCCGTAGGTGGATAACCTCTTGCGACGCGGCTGTGGCGATATTCAGGATGAACCAGGCCGCTACCGCTATAGCCAGAATGGCGTCGCCCAAACCGAAAGTGTTGGTCGAGGCCTCTGGAAACTCGACCGACCGCGCCCGGACTTGCCGGACCAGCGAGACATAGATGTAAACGCCGGCGAGGAGAAAAAGCGCATTAGTCACAGCGCTCAACGCGGGCAAAAAACCGTCGAACGCCATGATCCGGCGCGGCTAAGGCGCAAACGAGCTGGGGAGAAAATAGGCGCGCCCCGTTTCCAGTTGGGGAACGAGTTGCTTGGGCAGGCTCAATTCGATCTTCGCATCGCCGGCGCTGCCGAATGCGCGCAGGAAACGGCCGAACGAAAAAGGCGGTCCATATTTTACAACGGTGGCGCCAGGGGCGTGGCCGAGTTCCTTCGCCTTGAGGAACGCGTCTTCAATTTGGCCCACGCCATCGATCAGCTTATGGTCGAGCGCATCCTGGCCGGAGAGGATGCGGCCATCGGCGATCGTGTTGCGCAAGGAGTCAGCCGGCAGTTTGCGCTCGCGCGCAACGATGCCGAGGAATTTCTCGTAGGTCTTGAGGACAAAACTCTGCACGTAGTCGTGTTCTTCCGGCGTGATGGGCCGCGCGCCATTGAGCATGTCCTTAAACTTGCCGCTTTTGAAAACGACGGATGCCAGGCCGATTTTGTTAAAGAGTTGTTCGTAATTCAGCGTTTGAATGATCACTCCGATGCTGCCGGTGATCGTCGTCTCATTCGCCATCAGATATTGTCCCCCACAGGCCACGTAGTAGCCTCCCGACGCCGCCAGCGAATCCATATAAACCACCACCGGTTTTTTCGCGCGGGTGCGGACCACCCAATTGTAAATCACATCTGAGGCCGTGACCTCGCCACCGGGCGAATCGATTTCCAACACCACCGCGCGCACATGTTCGTCGTCACGCGCCTGTTGCAGCGCCGTGCGCATGTCGTCCACCATCGAATCGGTCACGTTGCCGGGCAGCGACGAGCTGATCATCCCGCGCATGAGGATGACAGCGATCTTGTCTTGGCTACCGCGTCCGCCGCGCTGCAGGATGGTTTCGCGAAACCGTGGAGTCGGTTCCTCCAAACCTCCTCGTCCACTCAAACGGCGCGCGGCAACAGTAACGAGCGCCACGTTAACGAACAGGCTGGCGCAAAGAGCAACGAACAAAAAAATGCTGAGACAACCGAGCTTTCTATCCGCCATGACGCGTTGAAGGTTGCGGATAACCGATCGGCACACAAGGGCTTTTCCGATCGCCGATGAAATGCACCGGGAGAGGGTGACTCGGAAGGTGTTTTCTAGAAATTATGAACACAATCGGCCATCTGCCCCTCACTGAAAAGGCTCGCGCCAGCGGGAAGCCGAACCGCAACGGTCGTCCGCGCAAAATCATCACGAGGGACACAACGTCCGCGAGTGGCCCGCCATCGGCACGCTCTCGCGCACGAAAACGCTGCTGCTCGCGCTTTGCGCGTCTGGGAGTTAAAAGCATCGGATCAACGACTAAGGAGTCGTCGTCTCGTTAGGCGAAGGAGCCAACGATTATCTTCCTAGCGGCGTCGCTTGGCCTTGACCGTGCCCCGCTTCGCGCTGCTCTTTCTAAAGGGCGCGCGTTTCGTTTTGGTGCCTTTTTTGGAGACAGCCTTCCTTCCCTGGCCCGCCCTGGTTTTCGCGATTGCTCTTTTGGCCGTTTTGCCTTTGGAGGAAGCAGAGCTCGTTTTCTTTCCGGCACGCGCGGGCTTGCCCACTTTCCGCACTGCCTTAGCCGATTTCGAGGAGCGTCTTTTCGAGCCACTTCCCTTTTTCACTGCTTTCTTCACAGCCGCCTTCACCGCCCTCTTCGCGGGCTTCACCACCCGCGCGCTTGCGCTCCGCGAACCTGCCGCCCGTCCCGCCATTGCCCCGATCACGCCGCCGATCACCGCGCCGACCGGACCCGCCACACTCCCGATTACCGCGCCGGTCGCCGCACCAGCTGTCTGCTTCGATATTGGCGGAATCTCGATTTTTTCGGAAGAGGATGAACCGTCCGACTTGCCGTTCGATTGTTGATTTTCTTCAGCCATAACTACGCGCTCCTTTTATTTTGATGAGTTGGTTTACTTCAGAAGTAGATCGCGCGACGAAGAGTTTTCAGCCGTCGCGTCCCTGCATTTTTCACAGATAAAAATTCGAAGCTCCTCATCTCCGCTTTTACTTTGGCGCAAGCGATACGTTTTCTCTTTCGACGTTCGCGCCCCGGCTGAGGAAAAAATCGCGCAGCTCCGCGCTGTAATATTCTCCATCGCGACGCGGGTTCAGTCCGAGAAAAATGCGGCCTTTGGGATGCAAATGTTGCTCAAGGTCATCCAGAAAAAAAGCCCACTCCGCCGGGCCCCACCACCAATCGCTTTTGCTCTCGCGATTGAAGTCGATCGAGAAAGCGGTGATTAAATCAAACTTTCGCCCAAAGTCGGGCAAGGATTGATAGGGGCGAATCGTCCAGCCACGCCGCTCTACCTGAAAGAGCGCGAGGAGTTGAGAGAACAAAGGGAACTCATCAATATCCAGGCCCAAGCCGCGGTGGCCGAGCTGCTGGAGGATAAACAAAAAAAATCCGCCGCCGCATCCAAGATCGAGCACGGATTGCGGTGGACTCCGGTGCATTTTCAAATCTTGCGCACGCCGAATATTCAGCCGCAACCATCGTTTCACGTCCGCGTATTTGGCGTAATGCTCGCGGGAAGAGGTATACTCCGCTTGGATCTTTGCCAATTCACCAGGATTAATCCGAGCAAAGATCGGCTCCAGCGGCAACGGATGAATTGCGCGCTGCGCTCTCCGCCAGGCCCGCCGATACGTTAGCGGTTGCGCCAACTTGGAAATTTTGTGGGAAAACTTCACCGATCACTCCCTCGCATGAACAATCGATGAGAGAAAGTGGATCGCCGCGCCGACGACCCCATCAAAAAAGAATCAACGTGCTCGGAGGATGGAACTCCAAACCGTGCAAAAAAATGCGGCTGAAGATCGCTTACCGACCGCGGCCACCGCTGCGTCCGCCGCCATCGCGACGTCCACCGCCACCACCGCCGCCGTAACCCCCGCCGCCGCCACCGTAGCCGCCGCCACCACCACCGCCGCCGTAACCGCCACCACCACCGCCGTAGCCGCCACGTCCGCCGCCGCCACCACCTGGAGGTCTGGCTTCACGAGGGCGCGCTTCATTCACGGTCAATGGCCGGCCTTCCACCGTCTTGCCGTTGAATTCCGTGATCGCCTTTTGCGCATCCGCGTCCGTTGTCATCGTGACAAAAGCGAAGCCGCGCGATTTGCCGGTGAACTTGTCCTGCATCAACGTGACCTCTGAAACTGGTCCCGCCTGAGCGAAAAGATCCTGAAGATCGGTTTCGGTCGTATTGAAGG
>JBDUCP010000171.1:0-3302 GCA_040003405.1 Verrucomicrobiota bacterium | reverse complement strand
TGGTTCGGCGATCTGGTGACGATGGCATGGTGGGATAATCTTTGGCTGAACGAAGGGTTCGCGTCGTGGATGGGGACGAAGTGCACGGCGCATTTCAATCCGCAATGGGAGACGTGGCTGGGCAAGGCCGCGTCGCGCGATCCGGCGCGCCGGCAGGGCATCGGCCGGGAGACGGCGATGGCGGGCGATGCGCGCGCGACCACGCATCCGATCCAGCAAACGATCGCGACGGAAGCGGAGGCGGGCAGCGCTTTCGATGACATCACTTACCGAAAAGGGATGTCGTTCATCCGCATGCTGGAAAGTTTTCTGGGCGAGGAAACTTTCCGCGAAGGCATTCGCAAATACATGGCAGCGCATAAATTTTCGAATGCGACTACGGCTGATCTCTGGAATGCGCTGGGGGAAGCATCGGGCAAACCGGTGGACGAAATCGCCGCGGCCTGGACGCAGCAGCCGGGATTTCCGGTGGTGAAAGTGGCGCGCGCGGCGAACGGGAAAGTGACGCTGACGCAGGAGCGTTTCACGGTGCACTTCGCAAACGCGCCGGCGCTGGAATGGAAGATTCCCCTCACCTACGCGGTCGCGGGGGAAGCCGCGCCGGTGAGTCTGTTGATGACGACGAAGACGGTGGAGCTGCCGAATATTCCGAACGATCGCGCGTTGAAAATAAACGTGGAGGGCGCGGGAAATTATCGCGTCCAATACGATGAGACGTCGTGGCAGTTGCTGCTGGCGGAATTGCCGAAGCTGAGTGTGCCCGATCGCGTGAATCTGCTGGTGGATGCGTGGGCGCTGGTCGAGTCGGAGCGCGCGCCGCTTTCGCTCTTCCTCGATCTGGTGGAAAAATTGCCGACCAGGGATGAACTGGCCGAGCGCGAGCAGGTGATGCTGGTCTTTTATTGGATCGATCGCCTGCTCGTCGGTGATCCGCAGCGCGAAGCATTTCAAAAATACGCGCGCTCGATTTTGCGGCGGAGTTTCGATGCGGTCGGCTGGGAGCCCAAGAGCGGCGAGACGCCCCGGGTCGCGTCGTTGCGCCCAAGCCTGATCGAAGCGCTCGGAAATCTGAACGACCCGGAAATCGTGAGCGGCTGTCGCGAACGTTTCCAGAAATTCCTGGCGGAGCCGACGTCGCTCGCGCCCGATCTGCGGCCGGCGGTTTTCGCCATCGTCGGGCGTTATGCAGATGAAACGACGTGGAAAAAGCTGCGCGATCTCGGGCTGAAAGCGACGAGCCTGGAGGAGAAGCAGAATTATCTCTACGCGCTGGCCTACTCGCTCGATCCGAAGCTGATCGCGCAAACGCTCGATCTCTCGCTGGGCGACGCGTTGCCGACGAGCCGGGCCACCTCTCTGGTGGCAAAAGTGGCGCGGGAGAGTGAGCGCCCCGATCTGGCGTGGCAATTCGCCAAGGCGCACATGAAGCAGTTACTCGCGAAGGTGGACGCGCTCGCGGTGAACAGCTACGCGCCCGCGCTTTTCAGTTTCTTTTCCGATGCCGCGCATGTGGCGGAATTGGAGACTTACGCCAAATCCGATCTGCCGCCGACGGCGGCGACGCACGTGGCAAAATCAATCGATGAGATTGGATTTCGCGCGGAGATGAAGGCGCGTTTGCCCGGGCAAATCGCGGCGTGGATCGCCAAGTCAGGCGAAGGTCACTGACGCGAAATCGGCACGGTCGGCGAGACGGGCTCGGCGGGATGCGCGAGTTCCTCGGCCACCAGTTCCTTGGCGAATTGCCAACCGGCAAAGGCGCGACTGAGAAGGAAAAAAGCCATCACGCCGGTCCAGAGCGATTGCCAGAAAAGCGCGAGCAAGGCGAGCGCCGCACCGCCGATTAATCCGATGAAACTGGCGATCTGGAGACTGCGAATTTCGCCGAAGGGAAACCAAAGCAAGGCGCGAAAAATCTGGCCGCCATCGAGCGGATAAATCGGCAGCATATTAAAAATGAGGAGCGCGAGATTTAGAAAACGAATCGTGTGGATGAGTTGAAAGAGGTCGGGTGATAGGTAAAACCAGCCGGCGTGGCGGGCGAAAAACCAAAGCAATTCGAGCACCGGCACCAAGGCGACATTGACCAGCGGACCCGCCGCGATGCTCCAAAGCATGGCACCGGCGCGCCGCGGTGGATTGACAAAGGCGATGCCGCCGAGCGGCCAGAGGATGATGCGATTGGCGAACCCGCCCGTCTGCCGGCAGGCGAGCGCGTGACCGAACTCGTGCAGCAATACCATGCCGAAAAGCGCGCAGTATTCGTAGAGCGCCCAAACGGGCGAGCGGTAATTCTGCGAGCGCTGTGTGAGTTGATAGGCCGCGACCAGAAACCAGGAAAAGTGCAGGTAGACCTGAATGCCGCTGAAGCGAAAGAGTCGAATGGCGCCGTTTTGCATACTCGGCGGAAACCTACCGCTGAAACGACGCGAGCGCGCGTCGTTTTACAATTTCACGTCGGTCGGGGTTTCCGCCGGAAGCAATAACCGCATCGGCAGCATGGCGGATTCGAAGAAGCCGTGGCGTTTGAAAAAATTCTGCGAGCGCAACTCGGGGCGGTCGGTCAACAACGTGATGCGCAGGAAATTTTTCTGCTTCGCGAAACTGATGGCGTATTCGAGCAATTGGGACCCGTAGCCGTGCCCACGAAAGGAATCGTGCACGACCAAATCTTCCAGCAGCAACACGAAGCCGCCTTCGGCCGTGCTGATGGTGAAGAGCAAATTAATCATGGCGACAATGGTGCCGTCGTGCCGCAGAACAAAGACACGGCCGCGATTCGGTTGCTCGAAGATGAGGCGAAGGCCTTGCAACTGTTTCTGCTTGTTCGGCCGAAAGTCCTTCTCATCACTGAAAAGCTCGCCGAGCAGATTGGATAATTCGTCCAAATCCTCGAAGACCGCCGGCTCGATGACAACTTCACTCATGGGCGCGCCCCGTTATTCCATAAAGATCGCGCACTGGCAATGCGCGATGTTCAATCTTCCTCACCATAGAGCGATTGACAGGGGCCGGGTCACCCGTAGAGTTCCCGCTCTTCGCTCGTCAAGGATATGAAACGCACTCTGCAACGCTCCAAGCGCACTCGCAAACAACAGCACGGCTTCCGCGCCCGCATGAGCACGAAAAGCGGACGAGCCTGTCTCGCGCGGCGGCGTCAGCACGGGCGCAAGCGTCTTTTGCCAAAGGGCGCGGAAGTTCATTTCGCGCGTCACACGCAAGCGTAAGCGCTCTAATTTTCGCGGACAAGATGGCGCCGATTCACTTGTCGCTTCTGGCGATTCGCGCATAATGGCTGCGCA
>JBDUCP010000170.1:0-3308 GCA_040003405.1 Verrucomicrobiota bacterium | reverse complement strand
GCTCGATGCCGACAGTGTCCTTGCCCGGGATCGGCGCGAGAATATTAATGCGCTCGGCACGCGTGGCCCGCGCCAGGTCGCGCTCGAGCGCCACAATTTTATCCACCCGTACGCCTTTGGCCGGATACACTTCGTAGCGCGTAATCGTCGGCCCTTTTGTGATGTCGCCTGCCGCCACCGCGATGCCGAATTGCCCCAGCGTTTCGATCAGCGTCTGCTGAATTTGTTCCAGCTCCGCCGGGTCAGCCGCGGTGCGTCCTTCCGTGTCGTGTTCGTCGAGTAAATCGAGGCTGGGCAATACGTAATTTTCCGCATCCCAGGGTTGACTCGTTAGGCCGGCTGGCGTTTTGCTTCTCTTTTCCTGTCCGCGCAATTCCGCCAGCGATGGTTTTTTGCGGGCCGGCTCCGGCGGTAACGCCGTGGTATCGACCACTTTCGGTTTCGGCCGGTTGCGCAGTTCCTCCGGCGCCATAAATACCGGCGAAGGTTCGGGCACGGGTGCGCCTTTTTTCTTTAACTGCTTCTCGATCACGCGCTGTTGCTTTTCCAATTCGCGCCGGCTGATTTCCAACTGCCCCTTCAAATCGGATTTCCGCAGCTGGCGCTGCAATCGCCATTCCCGCAGAGCGGCGTCGCCACTACGCGCCGATGCAACCATTTGCCTAACGAGATGAATCGGACGCAATCCCGTCATTAGAATGAGAGCGCCGGCATAAACGCCGCCGAGCAGAATAAGCGAACCAACTTTGCCCATCGAGGTGAGGAGCACGGTTTTGCCGAGAAAATTGCCGACCCAGCCGCCCGGCCCCTCGATGTTAAAGGCTCGCTTCCATCCGAGCAGGTGTTGCGTTTGCAGTTGCAGCAAACACGCGCCCGAGACAATAAACAAAATGATCCAGGGAACACGCCTCAGGACCGCGAGGCGAAAATGGAACAACTTGGCCGCGCCGAATCCCAGGAGCACGGCCGCAAGCAGATACGACGCGGCGCCGATTAAGAAATAAAAGACGCTGGCGAAAATAGCGCCGAGCGGTCCGATGAAATTCTGCGCCGGGCGATTCGCCGGGGAAAGGTAACTCCACGGCACCCAGGACGGCAGGTCCTTCGGATTATATGAAATCAGCGCGAGAAAAAGCAGCGTGCCGAAGCCGAGCAAGGCGAGGGCAAAGACTTCATTCCACGCGGTGTTTTTGATTGTCCGGGCCACTGCCGCTCACAGTAATCGCGCGAGAAGGCGTTTCAATCCAATACGGATCAGCCTCAATCGACGGGAGGTTGCGGAACGTTGTTGGCGATCAACTGGTCGGCCGCATCGCGATGTTCTTTGGCTTTCTGCAAACGGCCGAAGTGAGTGTGAATTTTCGAAAGGTAGCGATGAGCGAGAATAAAACCGGGTCGCATGCGCAACGTAATTTCGAAAGCTTGCACGGCGCGGTCGTACCAGCCGCGGCGCGAAAGCACCGCCCCAAGTTGGAAATGCGCTTCTGGAAAATCATGGCGCAGCCCAACGGCATACAAGGCGTGTTCGATGCCTTCCTCCACTTTGTCTTGTCGCGGCAGCGCGACGCTCAATCCGTAGTGGGCTTCGGCGGAATCGGCGTCGAGTTCCAGCACGCGACGAAAAGCGCGCTCCGCCTCCACCCAGCGCCGCTGCCGCAAATAAAGACGACCGAGATATGTTTGCGTGATCGGATCATTGGGCGCGATTTTTTCCGCTTCGGCGAAAGCCGCAGCGCAAGTCTCCATGTCGTTGCGCGCCCATGCGAGCGTGCCTCGTAGCGCGAAAGTTTGCGGCTGGCCGGGTTCGAGACGCTCTAGCGCGGCCACACAGGGAGCGGCTTCCTCGGGCATTCGCCCGGCGAAACAAATTTGCGCAAGCATACGCCAATAGCGGGGTTCATCGGGAAATTTGTCCGCCAGCGCGGCGAGTAATTTTTTCGCTTCACGCCACTGCCCGCCTTCGCCGAGCGCGACGGCAAGATTGAAATCAGCTTCCGCTTCAACCAACGCAATCGTGCGCGCGACATCCGCACTGGGCGGGGCCACGTATCCGAGCGCGATCAACTGCTGTAGCGCCGCTTGTGCCGCCGCCGGATTTTCCTCTTCCATCCCAGGAACAGCGCGGCCATCTGGCCCCTCGATTTTTTCCCATGTCGGGACACGCTCGATCTTCGGCATCTCTGTGAACGCATTCACCAAAACCTTACCTTCCATGTCTTCGCCCACAGGCAGACCGAGCAGCGTCAAAATCGTCGGCGCGATGTCGAGCAAGGTCGCGCCTTCGATGCTTTCATCGGCGTGAATGCCAAGACCATGGAGCAGGAAAATTCCCTGCGGCCGGTGCCATTGCGCAGGCTCGACTCGAGAGCGAGGGCGCCGCGCGCCGCTCTGGAAACCGTGATCCGATACGATCATGACGTGCGCGTTTGGTCCGGCCAATTCAATCAGCCGGCCAAGCATCAAATCGTGAAAGCGATAGATGCCGGTCATGACATCTTTGTAGAATTCGAAATCGTGCTCGTACACTTCCGGCAGGCGCGGTGGATGGAACGGCATGAACTCGTGCCCGAGCTGATCGATGCATTCGTAATAGACGGCGCCGAAATTCCAGGGCTGGGACTCGAGCAACTCGGTCGCGACGGCGTGAATGCTGATCACTTCGGCCAGGCGCTCGCGCAGGAAATTCAGGCGGTATCGCACCGCTGGATCGGATTGATCGAGTTCGGCTGCGCGCGGGAGTAATTGCTGAAGCGGCGGTGCCTCAATCTCGAGCGGATGCACGCGAAACTCCGACAGCGCGTCGCTTAAGGCGGGCGGTTGCACACTGCCTTCTGGCGGCGGCCAGCGTTCGGGCGTCGTGCCCGGAGTTGGCACCGTGAAAAGATTGGAAACCATCGCGCCGGCGATCGGTTCAGCCGGATGACTCGCCTGCCAACTGCAAACGACGCTCGTTAGGCCGGATTGCGACGCGATATTCCAGAGCGCTTTGCACGTGCGGCTGCGCGTGCCCACAGGACGCACGCCGGAACGATCGGGCAGGGGCTCGGCAAAACCGCGCACACCATGCGTGTAGGCCCGCTTTCCGGTGGCGATGCTCGTCCAGAGCATGGGCGAGAGCATGGGCGAGAGTGACGCGAGATTCCCCATCGCGCCCGTCTCGATCAGATGCTGCAAAGTTGGCATTAACCCAGCGTCCAGTAGCGGATGGATTATTTGCCAATCCGCTGCATCCCAACCGATGAGCAGAACGCGGCGATCTGAAGAAGCTGTCATGAACAGAAGTTAAATGGAAAATGACGCTGTTGGAA